>CAUUIN010000005.1:0-60336 GCA_963545295.1 uncultured Campylobacter sp.
TGGATTTTAAGGCTTTGGTAAAGGGCGAGCTACTGCTAAATTCGCTCCGTGAGAGGTCAAAGACACTAATTGAGATGGCAAACAGCGCAAATGCGATCATAAACGCCCCAAAAAGCTATGACGAGAAAGCTTGGGTTAAATTTATAAATGAAAGTAGCAAAGAAATTTTGGCGAAATTTGCTCAAATTTTAGACCGTGACCTTGACGCAAAGGGATATGAGGAGCTAACTAATAAATTCTTAGAGCAAAATGGCTTAAAACTAAAAGACCTAGCTCAGGCTCTAAGGATAGCGCTAACTGGCTCAAGCGTGAGCCCAAGTATCTTTGAAGTGCTTGAAGTAGTAGGTAGCAACGAGATCAAAAACAGAATACAAAATTTATTAAAGGAAGAGAAATGACACATGTAACTAAAGAAGAGGCACTAAACTACCACATCGGCGGTAAGATCGAGATCAGGGTAAAGACACCTTGCGAGACTTCAAGAGACCTTTCAATGGCCTATACACCAGGCGTTGCTGAGCCATGCCGTGAGATAAATGCAGACACTGAACTAGCTTATAAATACACAAATAAGGCAAATTTAGTAGCTGTCATCACCGATGGCACGGCTGTTCTTGGACTTGGTGACATCGGCGCTATCGCTGGTAAGCCAGTTATGGAGGGCAAGGCGGTGCTATTTAAGAAATTTGCAAACGTTGATGCCTTTGACATCGAGCTAGACGAGCATGATCCTGATAAGATCGTTGAGATTTGCAAGGCTCTTGCTCCGACATTTGGCGGTATAAATTTAGAAGATATCCGCGCTCCAAAGTGCTTTGAGATCGAAAGAAAGCTTCAAGAAGCAGTCGATATCCCTGTAATGCACGACGATCAACACGGCACAGCGATGATAACAAGCGCTGGCATTATAAATGCGATGGAAATTTCTGGCAAAGATATATCTAAGATAAAGATCGTAGTTAGCGGCGCAGGTGCAGCCGGCATCGCTTGCGCAAAGATGTATAAAGCACTTGGCGCAAAACACATCGTGATGATAGATAGCAAAGGCGTCATCCACTCAAAAAGAACAGACCTAACTCCAGAGAAGGTTGAATTTGCGCTTGAAACTGAGGATAGGACACTAGCAGATGCAATGAAAGGCGCTGATATGTTTTTAGGTCTTTCTAAGCCTGGCGTTGTGACAAAAGAGATGGTTGCGTCTATGAACAAAGAGCCTATCATCTTTGCTTTGGCAAACCCAGTGCCTGAAATCTTCCCAGAGGACGTCGTAGCTGTAAGAGATGATGTTATGATGGGCACAGGCAGAAGCGACTATCCTAACCAAGTAAATAACGTTTTGGGCTTTCCATTTATCTTTAGAGGCGCGCTTGATGTTAGGGCTAAAAAGATCACTGAAAATATGAAAATGGCTGCAGCTAAAGCGCTTGCACAGCTTGCAAAAGAGCCAGTGCCAGCTGAAGTTTTAAAAGCAAGTGGCGTTAGCGAGCTAAAATTTGGCAAAGAGTACATCATCCCAAAACCATTTGACAAGCGCGTGCTAACAGCGGTCGCTCCAGCAGTTGCAAAAGCTGCAGTTGAAGATGGCGTAGCGAGAGTAAAAGATTTTGATGTTGAGGCTTACAAAGCCAAACTAGCAAAAGGTTTTTAATCAAATTTAGCCCAAATTTGGGCTAAATTCTCCTCTTGGCATTTTGTAAAAGACAAACCTTGTAAAAACAGTAAATTTAAGGACAAAAAATGCAAAACGTGAAGCTCATCTCACACCCATTGATCGAGCATAAATTAACAATCTTACGTGATAAAAACACCCAGCCTTTTCAGTTTCGCATGCTAGTTGATGAGATCAGCTACCTTATGATCTTTGAGGCGACTAGAAATTTAAAGGTAAAAGATGTCAAAGTCCAAACCCCAGTTGCGGTGGCAAATGCAAAAAGGCTTACTACAAAAGTGATGATATGTCCTATTTTAAGGGCTGCTCTTGGTATGCTTGATAGTGTCTTTACCATCATCCCAGACGCGAGTGTGGGTTTTTTGGGCTTTCAGCGAAACGAAGAGACAGCGCAGGCTGAGTTTTTCTACGCAAAGCTTCCAAAAGACGCAAAAGAGCGTATGGCGATCATCATCGACCCTATGTTTGCAACTGGCGGCACGGCGATAGACGCGGTTAAATTTTTACGTGAAAAGGGCATTAAAGAGATCAAATTTATCTCTATCATCGCTGCACCTGAGGGACTAAAGAGATTTAGCGAAATTTACCCAGACGTCGAGGTCTATACAGCCTCAATCGATGAGAAACTAAATGAGAAAAACTACATCGTCCCAGGTCTTGGTGACGCTGGCGATAGAGTTTTTAACACACTTTAAGGGCTAAATTTGAACAAAAGACTTTTACCAGCCCTAGTTGCCTTTGTCATTGCTATCATCATCGGCACCTTCTTTTTTTCAAAAGAGGGCGGCGAGGCGAACAAAAACGCTCAAATTTTACTTGAGCAGCTTAATAAAGAAGGGCAAAAGAGCCAAAGCCTCGCAGAGAATGGCTCATACACCTCAAAAGATGAGGTCGCTCTTTATATCTATAAATTTAACAAGCTGCCAAAGAATTTCATAACCAAAAAAGAGGCACTTGATCTTGGCTGGGACGCAAAAAGCGGAAATTTATGGCAGATAAGCGGCGGTAAAAGCATAGGTGGGGATAGATTTTCAAACAGAGAAAAGAGGCTGCCAGAGGCTGATGGTAGAAAGTGGTTTGAGTGCGATGTAAATTATAATGGCGGCAGGCGTGGCGCTGAGCGGATCTTATACTCAAACGACGGTCTTATCTACTATACACCCGATCACTACGAGCATTTTTACCTGCTTTATGAGAAGAGGATGCAATGAAAAGCGTGATCTTGGACGCTAAAAAGATGCTTGAAAAAGAGAAGATGCATGAGTATCTTGCAAAGAAATTTGACTTGCCAGAGTACTACGGCAAAAATTTAGACGCACTTTTTGACTGCCTTTGCGAGATAAATGAGCCAACGCTTATAAAGCTAAAAAATGAAAGTGCTTTAGATGATGATATGAAAGAGAGCCTAGCCCTGCTATTTCATGATGTTTGCAACGAAAATGAGTTAGTTAAATTTGAGCTTGTAAAAGATAAAAGATGATATTTGGAAAGATTGATTATCTAAATTTACTCCCATTTCACGTATTTTTAAAATCAGCCCCGCTAAAAACTCAGATCAAAAAGGCGATCGAGTTTAAAAAGGGCGTGCCAAGCAAGCTAAATAGAGCCCTAAACGCCAGAAAGATCGACGCTGCGGTCATTTCAAGCATAGCTAGCAAAAAGGCAAATTTAAAGAAGCTAAATTTTGGCATAGTCGCCAAAAAAGATGTAAAAAGCGTGCTTGTTCGCAAAAACTCAGCCCCAAAAGCAGATCCTGCCTCAGCTAGCTCAAACGCCCTAGCAAGGGTGCTTGGCCTAAAAGGCGAGGTGATCATAGGCGACAGAGCGCTAAAGGCATACTTAAGCGAGGGCAAAGAGTGCTTTTACGACCTTGGTCAAATTTGGCACGAAAAGACAAATTTGCCATTTGTTTTTGGTAGATTTTCTTACGTAAAACATGGCTCGTTTTACAAAAGACTGGTCGCAAAATTTTTGCAAAAAAATGTCAAAATTCCAAACTATATCTTAGCTAAGTATGCTAAAAGCCGCGGTATAAGCGAGCAAGACATCAAGTGGTATTTGAAATTTATAAGCTACAAAATAGGCCCAAAAGAGCAAAAATCACTCCGAAAATTTTTTAAAGAGTATAGGTTTTTAAGAGGGGCAGCAGTATCGCAGGCTTAGATAAATCTAGCCGATTTAGCGCTTTTATTTTGTCTTAAATTTAGAGCTTTATATATAAATTTTTAAAATTATGATGCAAAAAATTCCTCTAAGATTAAGACTTTGCTTTATTTTTAACAAAATCTCAAAAACATTTTAGAGGTAAAATTTCATCATATTTATGACTTAATTTTAATAAAATCTGCTCCGCCAAAGTGGCTTTTTGGAGCAGACTAAAGTGCTAGAGCGTGTAAATTTATCTTACACTCTCCAGCCAAGTTTTTCTCGTTTTGCCTTCATATCAGCTACGATATTTTCAGCAAGTGCGACAGGATCAAGATTTACTACCATTTTTGAGCCAAGGATCGGCAATGTGCCATTTGCCATAAATTCTTCAACATTTTTTGAGCCTTGAACTGGGGCAAAGACGCAGTGGTAAGATGAAATTCCAAGTAGTCTAAAGCCAAGTGCGGCATCTATGCCCTTTTCATTTGACCACTCTGGGCTTGAAAATGCGTATGGCAGGTCTTTGATGTTAGTGTCTAAGTTTTGACTAAGCGCATTAAACATCGCCGAAGCCCTTGCATTATCCAAGCACTCGCCCATGTGCCAGATCGGCGGGATCTTATAAGGGGCTAAAAATTCTCTCAAGCTATCGCCGCAGTATTCAAGCGCATTTGCATTGCAAAGTCCTGTTTTTAGTAGCGGGAAAGATGCACAGCCATTTGTCATGATTAAGACATTGTTTTTTAGAAGAGTTCTAGCTACGTTTACGACAGCTTTTTCATAAACTACGCGTGGATTTGAGCAGCCGACTAAATTTACAAGTCCAAGGATCTTACCTTCTTTTATCGCATCAGCGATAACCTGCGTTGAACCAAAAAATTTATTTACATTTTCTAGTGAAAAGCCCATTTTGGCTTCGACTTCGTATTGCGGGATATGTACTGGTATGCCTTTTCTAGCTTCGTGGCTCTCAAGCGCTCTATATAAAATTTTCTCTGCGATCTCGTGAATTTCACTCATATTTGAGTGATGATGATCAAAGCCGATGTGCTCAGCCCCAGGAAGCCTTGCAGAGTCGCTTGTAGTGATGACTGTCGTTTTAAAGCATCTTGCTACCTCCATAACGGTAGGATAGACATCTTGCACGTCAGCTAGCCAAAGATCGAGCGCACCTGTGCCTACAACAAGCTCTGCGCCAACTGCGTTTGAAAGCGGTATAACGCCGTCGTAGCGGTACATAGCCGAAAGTCCGTTACAGCAAACACCATAAAACTGAATGCCTAACGCGCCCTTCTCTTTAGCTAAATTTTGAAATTTCTCGCTCTTGCCAAGCTTAACGACGACACTTACTAAAAGCGGAGAGTGTCCATGAAGTGCGATATTTACATAGCCTTTTTTGATAGCGCCTAAATTTATCTTTGAGTCGTTTAGCTTTGGCAGACCAAATAGACAATCCATCGCAATAGACGTGCCAAGCGTGCTTGACCAAGCGTAAGCTAGACCTGTGCGGAAAAACTGCTTCATTACATTTCGCCAGTCTCCATCTGTGCCTGTGCTCGTTCTATGAAGGCTCTCTGTAACTTCATGATAGACGCCTATTGGCAAGATATCAAGCTTTTTCCACACCTCTTGACGCTCTTTTGGGGCAAAGGTCTTTATAGCTTTATGCTCTTGGGGCAAGGTGCGAGATAGATCTTCAAGCAAGATATCAGCGATCTGTGAGGCAAGCTCGTTTATGCTTTTGCTCTCATCAAGTCCAAAAGCCTTTGCGACTGCACGCACTTTCTCTTCGCCTTCTATTGGGATATTTAGCTTACCAGTTGCTGCGTTTTTAAGAGCTAGCATATTTTCTCTGCCTCTTGCGCCGTGAGCCGCAGCACCGCCAGCTACGTGACGGAGTAAATTTCTAGCTACGATGACGTCTGCATCAGCGCCGCACACGCCACGAGTAGCCTTTGACGTGATCTTGCATGGCCCCATAAAGCAGATCTTACAGCAAATTCCAGCCATGCCAAAGGTACATTGTGGCTTTTGCTTGTCAAATCTATCAAAAACAGTCTCGATCCCCATATCTTGCATTTTTAGGAGCATTTCGCTAACGGCTGGATCAGGTGTCTCTTCGATTACTTTTTGCTTATTTGGAAAGGTTTTTTTATAAAGTGAGATAGCGTTTGAGTAGTCTGTAAATTCTGCCTCGTCTTTGTAGTCATAAAAGCCTTTTTCATTTGGCTTAGCCTCTTTATCAAGTCCGTATTTCTGAATCTTGATGCCTAAAATTTCGTCGTTTGGTTGCATTTTTGCTCCTTATGCAAGTAGATTTTATCTTTTGGATAAGTCTTGGATTATATCATCAAAAATTTTTATAGAGATTGATTTAGGATAAATTTAGTGTAAATTTTAGCTTTGGCTACTATAATTACACACTTAAAATAAAATTCAGGAAAATTTATGACCAGGCGTTACGCTTTACAAATTTTAGGCTCTTTCTTGGCTCTTAGTAGCCAAAAAGCTCTAGCAAGTACTCTAAAGATCGGCGTAAAAATAGGCTTTGTGCCGATAAGCGATCATCTATGCATCATCGCTTCAAAGCTCTATGAAAGTGAAAATTTCATGATAGTGCCTATTAAATTTGCTAGTTGGGTTGATCTAGCTGAGGCGCTTAGAGCAGGGGCGATTGACGGAGCCTTTATGCTAGCGCCACTAGGTCTTATGCTAAGAGCAAATGGCGCAAAGATAAAGACAGTGCTATCAGCTCACAAAAATGGCTCAGCTCTTGTGGCTAGAAGCGACGTGGCCAATCTTCATCAGCTCGCTGGCAAAAAGATCGCTGTGCCTTCAAAATTTAGCATGCACTATTTTTTACTTGACACTATCTTAAAGCGTGAAAATATGAGCGCAGATATCATCGAGATGGCGCCACCTGAGATGCCTTTTGCGCTTCTTAGCCATCAAATAGACGCTTATATCGTGGCTGAGCCATTTGGGCAAATGGCGGTAAATTTTAAAGGCAGGGCGAAAAATTTACTCTTTTCAAAAGATATAAAGCCAAACCACATCTGCTGCACACTAAATTTTCAAGAAGAAATCCTCTCAAAGCCTTATTTTAACGAGCTTTTAAATGCTTTTAAGCAAGCAGCAAGCTTTATCACAAAAGATCACGAAAAAAGCGCACTTTTGGGCAATGAGATCTTAAGCCAAAATGCAAATTTATTAAAGTTAGTGCTTGATAAAGAGATCGTAAGCTACGACGATCTAAGCCTAAAAGCAGAAGAGCTAGAGGAGCTAAAAGAATTTTTAATCAGCAAAAATTTAGGCAATCAAAAACTAGCAAATTTAGATATAAACTCATACTTGGAGCAAAGATGAAATACTTTTTTCAAATTCTCGTTTTAGCCCTAGCTTTGCTTATCTGGCAAGCTTTTAGTGGGGACTTAGTGCCAAGCACAAAAGAGGTGATAGGCGCACTTTTTGAGCTTATAAGGAGTAAAAAATTGCTTCTTGGCATCACTGACTCACTCATTAGATACGCCATAGGACTTGCCATTGGGTCGTTTGTCGCGGTTTTGGTTGGACTTATATTTGGACTTTTTCCAAAATTTGCAAACGCATTTGAGCCACTTATAGGACTTTTGCGTCCTATTTCGCCGATCGCGTGGATACCTTTGATAGTCCTTGCTTTTGGCATCGGCGATAAACCAACTATTTTTATCATCGCTTACGCGATATTTTTCCCTATGCTGCTTCTTACTATAAATGCCGTAAAAAGCGTACCAAATGAGCTTGTTTTAGCAGCTCGTGGCTTTGGAGCTAGTAAGCTACAAATAATCACTGGCGTCATCATGCCAGCAAGTCTTTTTAGTATCATCTCAGGGCTAAAACTAGCAACGAGCCTTGCTTGGATAAATTTAGTAGTTGGCGAGATGGTTGGAGCTCAAAGCGGACTAGGTTATCTCATAATAGACGCTAGAAACCAACTCAGGATAGATAGCGTAATGGCGGTGATTTTCGTGATCGGCGTGATAGGTATCGTGATAAATTTCATCTTTTCGCTCATTGAAAGATACGCAGGAGAAAGGCTTGGACGATGATAAAGATAAAAAATTTAACCAAATCTTTTGGGGACGCTAAAATTTTAAAAGGGATAAATTTAGAGATAAAAGAGAATGAATTTTGCGTCTTACTTGGCGGCAGTGGCTCTGGCAAGACGACACTTTTAAACATCCTAAGTGGCACGAGCGAGCTTAGTAGCGGTGAAATTTCAATGCAAAATAAAATTTATACAAAGAAAATTTCACTAGACAAATCGCGTCAGATCATCACTCAAACCTACTCGCTAATGCCATGGCTAAGCGCAAAAGATAACATCAAATTTGCCCTAAAATGCTCTGGCATAAAGGATAAATTTGAACAAGAAAAGAGGGCTAATAAATTTCTAGAGCTTGTTAGCCTTTCTCATAAGGCTGAGCTCTTTCCGCACTCGCTAAGTGGCGGTCAAAAGCAGCGTGTCGCCATAGCAAGGGCGCTTAGCTTAAGCCCTGAGGTGCTGTTTTTAGACGAGCCATTTTCTGCACTTGATCCAATAACAAGGACAAATTTGCAAAAAAGCTTAAAGCAGATGTCAAAGACCCAAACCACTATCTTTGTCACGCACGATATCGATGAGGCGCTATTTTTGGCTGATAAGATCGTCATCTTGCACGATGGCGTGATCATAAAAGAGATAAGCAATCCAAATTTTGGGGTGCATGATCTAAAGTATTTTGAGCTAAAAGCTAAAATTTTTGACCTCATAAATGGCGAAGATAACGAGGTCGAATACGCCATTTAATAAATTTTAAATATATTTTTAAATTTTAAGCTAGTATTAACTTTAGCGTGAAATTTATGTTATAAAGATTTACTACAATTACACACAAAGCAAATCATTTTTGTTATTCCTTTTACTGATTGAAGCCTTGGTTTAGCCAAGGCTCTCTAAATTTTATAAGCTTTATGAGTAGAGTTTATAAAATTTATTTAAAGGAGATGTTATGAGAAAGACTTTGAGTTGTATTGCACTAGCCTCTGTGCTTTGTTCGAGCGCTTTTGCCATTGGTGGTCCAAGCGGAGCTAAACTTGACTACGCTATAACAGGAGCTATCGGCGAAGTAGTTGTAAATCCATACGACACAGCGCCACTTACTGCAGTCATCAAAAATGGTGGCTACACACTAAGCAATGCAAAGGTCACTATCGTGCCAAAACAAGGCGGTCAGGTGATAAGCTACAAAGTGGCTGACAAACATCTTCGCACACATGGCGGTATCCCAGTTTTTGGTATGTATCCTGACTATCAAAACACCGTTGAAGTCGAGTATGACAAGAGCTACAAGGGCAAAACCGAGCATATAAAAGAGAGCTATAAAATTTACGCTCCAGCTATCTATCTAGAGAGTGCTGGCACGCCAAATCAAAAGGGCGCGCTATTTGACAAGATCGAGGTTACTAAACCCGCAAGCGCTAAATTTGCAAACCGCCTCTACTACGTAAATAACTTCGTAAATAAAACAGGCAAGGGCACAAAAGTCGTCTGGAACAACCCAGCTGGCGGTGCGATCGAGTGGAACTACAGCCCAAATAACTTCATACTTGATACAAAAGGCGAGGTTAGATGGTATATGGAGCCAAGTAAAATTTACGATCTAAAACAGCCATTTCACGCTGGCGTAATGATGGGCTTTAAGCAAAATGACGATGGCGCTATGACTTGGGGATATGGCCAAAGATACGCAAAATACGACATCATGGGTAGAGAAATTTTCAACCGCGAGCTACCAGCTAGCTACAACGACTTCTCTCACTCAATGGACGTAGCACAAAACGGACACTACTTCTTACGCGTGGCAAATGCCGATTATAAAAGAGCTGATGGCAAAAACGTAAGAACAGTGCGTGACGTCATCGTCGAGTTAGATCGCGATGGTAACGTGGTTGATGACTTTAGACTATATGAAATTCTAGATCCTTACCGCGACATCGTGCTAAAAACGCTTGATCAAGGCGCAGTTTGCTTAAACATAGACGCTAAAAAAGCAGGCCATACTGCAAGCTCTGATGAGCTTCAATCTATGGACACTCACGATCAGTGGGGCGACATCGTAGGAGCGGGTCCTGGACGCAACTGGGCACATGTAAATAGCGTGGATTATGATCCAAGCGATGATAGTATCATCATCTCAAGCCGCCACCAAGACGCAGTCATCAAGATCGGCCGAGATAAACAAGTAAAATGGATCATGGGCGCTCACAAGGGCTGGAGCGATAAATTTAAAGATAAACTGCTTCAGCCAGTCGATAGCAAAGGCAACAAGATCGTCTGCGAAGATGAGTACTCAAAATGCCCAGGATATGAGAGCGACAAGGGTGGCTTTGACTGGCAATGGACGCAGCACACAGCATTTAGGATAGATAGCAAGTCTAAAAAAGGCGAAATTTATCTAAGTGTCTTTGATAACGGCGACACAAGGGGCATGGAGCAACCAGCCATCGCAGGCATGAAGTACTCTCGTGCGGTCATTTATAAGATCGATGAGAACAAAAAGACAGTTGAGCAAATTTGGGAGTACGGTAAAGAGCGTGGCAAAGAGTGGTATAGCTCGGTTACTAGCCTTACTGAGTATCAAACTGACCTTGATAGCGTTATGGTTTATTCAGCCGTTGCTGGCATGCAGTTTGACATAGCAAAAGGTCGCCCAGTAGGACTTCCTAGCCCACACATCGATGAGTTTGAGTGGGGCGCAAAAGAGCCTAGCATCGAGATCAAGATGACAAACGCTATGGGCTATCAAGCGTTTCCATTTAGCTTGCAAAAAGCGTTTGAGAAATAAAAATTTTCCTCCTTTGCTTCGGCAAGGGAGGCTTTTAGTTTTGTGTGATTTTAAAATTTAGTTGGTATTTTGCCCTCTTAAAACAACCTTTGCATTTTTCTCTTTTTTACAAAACTCTAGAAAAAATAATGCATTTTTTGTATCGTCATTTAGTCCGATGCATCCAAAACCTCTCTCATCATGCGGATAAAGTGCTAAATTTAGGCTTGGAAAGATAAAAAAGCACCACTCATTTAAGGAGTATGTATAGAGCATAAGTAGTTTAGCTAGATCCTTGATCTCATCAAATCTCAAAGTATCTATCCTAAGGCAGATGGCAGGCAGCAAACTTTCACCATTTAAACCAAGGTCAAAGTGCTCATTTGGCTCTTGCAAGATGCCTAACTTTTTAAATTTATCGTGCAAAGTTTTTACTTCAAGCGTTTCATCGCTCAAGTTAGTATCGTCGTAGTTTAAGGCGCTTATGACAAATGCTTCATCTTTAAATTTATTAAAATATTTATCAAAAAGCTTTAGCGCGGTATCTACGCCAGAAGCCCAGTTTTCATCCTCTATCTCAAAAAAGCCGATCCAGTTTTTAGAGTGGCTAAAGGAGTTAAAATTTATATCGCTAAGCTTTAGAGCCTTATTTATCAAGTTTGGTGATTTTTCCATTTTGATTTTAAACGATATAGTCTTGCAAGCCTTATAAGCTAAGAGCCTCTCGCATAGAAATTTCTATCTTTTTCTCATCGAGGCTGCCATTATAAAATAAATTTAACGCTAAGACCGCTTGATGCAAGAGCATATCAGCTCCGTCTTTGCATGCTAAATTTTGCTTTTTAGCCTCTTTTAGAAATGGCGTCTGCTTGCCATAAATGACATCAAATGCAAATTTGGCATTTTTTAAAATTCCATCTAAAATCTCTTTTGGTGCTGGCAAAAGATCGTCTTTTAGCCCTGCTGAGGTTGAATTTACCACCAGATTAAATTTATGCTCTTTATAATCATCCCAGCTAAAGCACTCATAGTGATCTTTAAATTTATCAAGTCTTGCCTTGCTTCTATTTAGTATGCAAACATCTATGTTTTGTGATCTAAGTGCGTAGGCTAGGGCGTTTGCGGTGCCTCCAGCTCCAAGGATGATGGCGCTTTTTGCCTCTTTGAAATTTGATATCGCTTTTAAAAAGCCAGGTGCGTCAGTGTTGTAGGCATAAATTTTCTCATTTTTTAGCACTAAAGTGTTTGCAGAGCCTATTTTTTGGGCTGCCTCTGAGGCGTCGTCGGCTAAATTTAGAGCAAATTCTTTATGCGGGAGTGTGACATTTGCGCCGTTTAGTTTTAAGGATCTAAATTTATTGATTAGCTCATTGCCATCTTTTAGCAAAACCCTAGTATATAGGGCATCAAGAGCCAGATCGGCAATGGCTTTGTTGTGTAGTCTTGGAGATACCGAGTGAGCTATCGGATCTCCAAAAACTGCGAAGGTTTTCATTTTGCTCTAAAGACAAAAGCGTCTTTATTGACATCTTTTCTTATGTCATTTACGGCTTTTTGTAGCCCTTTTTCATCAAATGGACCAACTAAAATTTTAGTTAGCTCGCCAGCTTTTATAGTCTTGTAGCTATATCCTTTGGCTGCTATTTTTTTCATATAGTCGGCATTTGGGTTAAATTTGCTAGTTGCAAATACTTGAACATAAGAGCCTTTTGCGACGCTCTCAGCTTTTGCAGGAGCTTCTACTTTTTTCTCGACTTTTTCTGCTTTTGCAGGGGTTTCAGTCTTTTTCTCTACTTTTGTTTCAGGTTTTTTCTCAGCTTTACTTTCAGCTTTCTTCTCAGCTTTTGCTTCAGTTTTAGCTGGTTTTGTTTCAGTTTTTTTCTCAGCTTTAGCTTCGCTCTTAGTTTCAACTTTTTTAGCTGGAGCTTCTACCTTTGTCTCAGCTTTTTTAGGTGCTTCAGCTGGCTTTTCAACAGCTTTTACTGCCTCTTTTGGCTCCTCGGCTTTAGGAGCTGATTTTGCGCCTTCTTTATCTTTTAGCTTTTTGATCATGTCTTCAAAATCATCTTGCTGCTTGTTTTCAGGCACGATAGGCACTTGCTCGAAAAGTTGGGTGTCGCCTTTTTTAACATCTGAATTTGTATCTTGTGCAGGCACTTGAGTATCGACTGGCTGCTCTGCTGGCACTGGAGGAAGGACAAGCCTTGAGTCAGCTTCGTTTTGCGCTTGTGTTGAGTCACCTGAGTTTATAAGCTTCATGGCTACAATGATGATTAAAAATAGTATAACAAGAGCTGCTATAAACATAAGAAGTTTTTTTAGTTTTGCGCCCTTTGCCTCATCATCCTTTTCTAAAAGTATATCTTTTAACTCTTCGTTTTCCATTATTTCTCCTTACATATATTTTGACCAACTTGCCCCACGCTCTTTTTGATAGAGGTTATATGGCAAAGTTAGGATGTTAAATTCTTTTGGCATGTCGATATTTGGGAACATCCTCCACTCTTTGGCTAACTTTTGTGAAAGCTTTGCGCTTAGCATATTTGCAAGCGTGCAAGCTTCATTTAGTGTGGTATGACCTTTATGCACATAAAGGTGCAAATGCCCTGGTGTCTTGGTCTCGTAGGCTGTGAAATTTATAAAGCCTTCTTCTCTTAAAAGAAGCTGTGCCCTATGCCAAAACCTATCTGGAGTTCTGCCGTTGTAGTCAAAGACTATATTTTCGACCTTGTCGCTTGCGTTTATCAAAGAGTGGGCGATTATAGCTTTGCCTTCTTCATGCTCTTTCATGACACTATAAGTTAGTGGCTCGTTGATCTTTTCAAATTTATCAAAGAACATTTTACCCTTATACTCTATCTTATTTACTATCGTATCACGCTTGATATAGTAGTGTGTCGTGATAATTTTTATAAGAGATGTGTCGATACTTTGCATCAAAATGTCGCTTTATCGTAGATTATAAATTTATGAGCAAGATCGACTAGCTCGGCTTTTGTCTTCTCTTGTAAAGAGGTGTTGTTGATGTCGCTTAGCACGTCGGCTATCTTGTTTGCTATTAGCTCAAATTCAGCCTCTTTCATACCACGAGCTGTAAGAGCTGGGCTACCTACACGTATGCCGCTTGTGATAAACGGACTTCTTGTCTCGCCTGGAACTGTGTTTTTATTTACAGTTATGCCAGCGTTGCCAAGAGCGATGTCAGCGTCCTTTCCGCTAAATTCGCGGTTTAAGAAGCTCATTAAGATTAGGTGGTTATCAGTGCCGCCGCTTACTAGATCAAAACCTCTGCTAATTAGCACTTCACCAAGTTTTTTAGCGTTTGCTTTTACTTGTTTAGCGTAAATTTTCCACTCAGGGCTAAGGTTGTGCTTAAAGCCAACAGCCTTTGCAGCGATGACGTGAACTAGTGGACCGCCCTGGATGCCTGGGAAGATAGAAGAGTTTATCTTTTTAGCGTACTCTTCGTTGTTTGTCATGATGATGCCGCCTCTTGGACCTCTTAGAGTTTTATGCGTAGTTGAGCTTACGACGTCGCAGTGTGGGAAAGGATTTTGATGCTCGCCAGCTACTACAAGACCAGCGATGTGAGCAACGTCTGCAAAGAGTATCGCGCCAACAGCGTCAGCTATCTCTCTAAATTTCTTAAACTCGATCTCTCTTGTATATGCGCTCGCGCCACAAACGATCATTTTTGGTTTTACTATCTTTGCGATATCCATAACTCTATCGTAGTTTATGCGACCATCAAGCTCGACGCCGTAAAAGAAGCTCTCATACATCTTGCCAGAGCTGCTTACCTTTGCGCCGTGAGTTAGGTGTCCGCCGTGGCTTAGATCCATGCCTAAAATTTTATCACCTGGATTAAGTAAAGCTCCGTAAACGCCTTGATTTGCCTGAGAGCCTGAGTTTGGTTGAACGTTTGCAAATTCACACCCAAAGAGCTCTTTGCATCTATCGATCGCGATTTGCTCGATCTCATCGACAAATTCACAACCACCGTAATATCTCTTGCCAGGGTAACCTTCAGCGTATTTGTTTGTTAGGATTGAGCCCATCACCTCCATAACATCTGGATATGTGAAATTTTCACTAGCGATCATCTCAAGGTGGTCACACTGGCGTTTTAACTCTAAATTTACTAGGTCGTAAATATCTTTATCGTAGCTTTGCAAACTCATTTTTCGTTCTCCTTTGTCTCAGTTTTTAGTGGCCTCATCGCTGGGAAGAGGACAACGTCGCGGATTGATTTTTTATCTGTTAAAAGCATGACAAGCCTATCGATACCTATGCCCTCGCCTGCAACTGGAGGCATGCCGTATCCTAGGGCTTTTACATAGTCTTCATCCATCTCATGCGCCTCGTCATCGCCTGCATTTTTAGCATCGATTTGCGCTTTAAAGCGGTTGTATTGATCGATTGGATCATTTAGCTCGTTAAAGCCATTTGCTAGCTCACGACCAGCGATAAATAGCTCAAATCTCTCTGCCACGTCAGGATTTGTGTCACTTCTTCTTGAAAGTGGGCTAATAGAGATCGGATAGTCTATGACAAAAGTTGGGTGGATGAGCTTGCTCTCTACGTAGTTGTCAAAGAGTTCAGCTTGCAAGTGGCCAAGATCAAGCTTTTCGTTTGCCTCAAAGCCGTCAGCTCTTAGTTTTGCTAAAATTTTAGCTTTATCGCTTACGACTTCTTCGGCAAGTCCGCCTATCTCAACTAGGGCTTTTTTATAACTTATGCGTTTAAATGGCTTACTAAAATCAATCTCCATGCCGTCAAAATTTATCACTTTCTCCATGCCAAGTTTTTCTAAAATGACATTAAATAAATCCTCTGTGATGCCCATTAGATCGTGGTAGTTGTGGTATGCCCAGTAAAACTCTATACTTGTAAATTCAGGGTTGTGGGTTAGGTCCATGCCCTCATTTCTGAAGTTTCTATTCATCTCATAAACAGCTTCAAAACCACCAACTACAAGACGTTTTAGATATAGCTCAGGTGCGATCCTTAGGTATCTCTCAACTCCAAGAGCGTTGTGAAATGTCACAAATGGTTTTGCATTTGCGCCGCCAGCTATTGGGTGAAGCATCGGAGTTTCAACCTCTAAGAAACCCTTTTCTTCAAAAAATCTTCTAATCGTGCTTATAATCACTGAGCGCTTTTTAAAGTCAGCTCTAACTTCAGGGTTCATTATCATATCAAGATATCTTTGGCGGTATCTTGTCTCAACATCAACTAGCCCGTGGTACTTCTCAGGAAGCGGACTGATCGACTTTGTAGCTAAGCTAAGCTCATTTACGTGCATTGAAAATTCGCCAGTTTTTGTTATAAAAGCGTAGCCTCTAACATAGACGATATCGCCTATTTCTACATATTTTTTAACAATTTTAAACCACTCTGGATCAAGTGTCTTGTTGCTAAAGTAAATTTGTAAATTTCCATTTTCGTCTTCGATGTTTGCAAAGACCGCTTTACCAGCGTCACGGATCAGCTTTATCCTGCCCGCAAGGCCTACTAGTTGCCCCTCTGCTTTTTTCTCTTCAGTATCTTTTATATAGTTAAATTTAAGTCTAAATTTAGAGATATTCATATCTCTTCTAAGAAAATGTGGATATGGATTTATGCCTAAATTTCTAAGCTCATCTATACTTTCTAATCTTTGAATTTCGTGTTGGTTGTCAAATATCACCTTACTTTCCCTTTATATTATTTTTTGAACATTTTTCGCAAATTCCATAAAGCTGCATCATGTGACCAGTTAGTTTAAAGCCATGCTCTTTTGCGATGCTGATTTGCCTTTTTTCTATCATGGGATCTTCAAATTCTATGATAAGACCGCACTTTCTGCATATCATATGGTCATGGTGTGGCTTTGTGGCAAGCTCAAATTTCTTGCCTTGCGAACCAAAGCTGATAGATGTTACCATCTCTGACTCTTCTAGTAAATTTAGCGTTCTATAAACAGTTGCGATGCCGATATTTAGCTCAGGATAGGTCTCTTTTATAAAAAGATATAGCCTCTCTGGCGTAAAGTGTTCGTCGTTGTTATAAAGCGTTTTTAGTAAAATTTCACGCTGTTTTGTATATTTTAAACCATTATCGCGAAGAACTCTTTTAAATTTCTCGAGTAAGGCATCGTATTCTAAATTTTCTATCATTTTTATTCCCCTTTAGTGACGTTTGTGTCGGTGTTTGTGCTTGCATTTGCATCCATTGATATGAATGCATCACTCTTGTTCGTATCCTTTGGTCTTACTACCATTTCATCTAGCTCATTTTTAATGTTTTTCACATCGATATTTGTTATCCATCTACCAGTTTCAAGTAGGAGCGGATAGACTTTGCTATTTGTGAAGTATGGCTCGATCATTTTATTTAGTGAAGTGCCGGCCATTACGGCGACGACTGCTGAAAATGTGAGGAAAATTTTGCCACTTCCCATGACAAATCCACCAAGCCTGTCTAAAAAGCCAAGGCCGCTTACTGAAACTATCTTTGATAAAAATTTGCCAACTAGCAGGCAAACTAGCCAAAAAACTAGCCAAAGTCCGATAAATGCGACAAATTGTAAAAATGAGGGATTTTCAAATTTATAGATATTTTTGCTTATGAAGCTCTCGGCCACATCTGAAAATCTACTAGCGACAACTAGACCGCCTATTAGTCCAATAAGCCCAAATGTCTCTTTTATAAGTCCGTTTATTATGCCTTTTACACCAAGTATCAAGACAAGGGCGATGACGATAATGTCAAACCAAGTTACTAAATCCATCATACAGTTCCTATTAAATTTTGAAGTTCTTGCTGGCTAGTCGAGTAGGCTAGCGCGTTTTCTTTTGTGATGTTACCCTCTTTTAGCGCTTTCATCAGGGCTTGAGTTTGCGTGCTCATGCCAGTTTGTTGCTGATTTAGCTGCATTTGAGAGTAAATTTGATGCACTTTGTTTTCGCGTATCAAGTTTGAAATCGCCATGTTATTTATCAAAATTTCATGCACAGCGCACCTTCCGCCGCCTATTTTTGGTATCAAGCTTTGTGAGATGACGGCAGTTAGCGAAACGCTAAGCATATTTCTTACTTGAAGTTGCTCGCTTCCATCGAAGCTATCAACTATCCTATTTATAGTTTGTATGGCTGAGTTTGTGTGAAGTGTGCCAAAGACTAGGTGTCCAGTCTCAGCTGCTGTAATAGCCGTAGAGATCGTCTCTTTATCTCTCATCTCGCCCACAAGTATGATATCTGGGTCTTCACGAAGTGCAAATTTAAGTGCCTTTGAGTAAGAGTGCGTGTCAGTACCGATATTTCTATGTGAAAATAGGGCTTTTTTGTTGTTATGTACAAACTCAACTGGGTCCTCAACGGTGATGATGTGCTTTCTATAATTTAAATTTATCTCATTAAGCATCGCTGCAAGCGTTGTTGATTTACCACTGCCTGTTGGTCCTGTAACTAGGATAAGTCCCTTTTCTCGTTTGATGATATATTTAAAAATTTGTGGTGCATTTAGCTCATCAAGCGAAGGTATGTCGATAGGTATGATACGAAAAGCTGCGGCTAGATCGCCATTCATCGTGTAGTAGTAGTTGCCACGAAAGCGGCCGATATTTGGAAGCTCTATGGCAAAGTCAAGCTCTTTATTATTTTCAAGCTCGCTTTTTTGGGCATCTGTGATCAGAGCGTAGCATAAATTTTCTATATCCTTGCCGCTTAGCACGCCAAATTCAAGCGGTCTTAAGGTGCCATCTATCCTTATTTGAGGCTCAGACCTTGAGACTAGGTGAAGGTCACTGGCTTTATTAAAAACAACGGTTTTTAAAAGCGTTTGGATATCGCCTGAGAGATTATTTTCTGGTGTTTGAGCGGCGTTTAGGCCTTTTGCTTGGAGTTGTTCGATTAGATCCATGTTTTTACTCTATGATCTTTGGCACAGCAAAAAAGTGTCCTTCGCGTGAAGGGGCGTGCTTTAAAATTTCATCGACAACATCGCTTAAATTTGGCTCATCTTCTCTTAATGGAGTGCCGCCTTTGATGGAGCTAACTACGGCCTCATCGCTGCTTAGGTCAAGCTCGTTTAAAACATCGACAAAAGATACGATTTCACTTAATTGCTTCTTGATCTCTTCTCTTTTTTCATCATTAATTTGTAATGCTGAGAGTTTTTCTAATTTATTTAAGAGAGTGTCGTCTATTTGCATTATTAAGCAACCTTTTAATTGATTTTGAGGCATTATATCACATTCAAGCTTTAATTTTGGGCTACTTTTAATTTAATTATGCTAAAATCTGCGAATTAAAATTTTTTAAAAGCAAGGAAAAACGTTGGCTATAAAAGAAGACTTAACCGAGATAAAAAAAGAGATCGACGCTCAAGAACAGTTTCTTGAGAGTATGATTAAGGGAGAGCGTTTTTTTAGGAAATATAAAACTTTGTTGATCGTGCTATGCGTGGCAGCTATCGTCGCACTCATCGGATTTTATGCTAGTAAGGTTTTAAACGACAACAGAGTTGAGGAGGCAAATTTAGCCTATTCAAAGCTGATTTTAAACCCAAATGACGCAAATGCTTTAAGCGTTTTGAAAGAGAAAGAGCCAAACATGTATGCACTTTTTTCACTTGGGCAAATGCTTGATAAAAACGACACAAAAGGCATCAGTGAGCTTGCAAATTTAAAAGTAAATCCGATCGTAAAAGATATTATCCTTTCACAAACTGGCGATGCAAATACTCAAATTTTAAGCGAATATAACGCACTTTTAAAAGGTTTTGAGCTTTTAAAACAAAATAAAATCAAAGAGGCAAATGTGGAATTTGACAAGATCGCACTTGACTCACAACTACAAACTTTAGTTAAAAATTTAAAACACTATCAGGGAATAAAATAATGAAAAAACTTACACTATTCTTGGCTTTTGCCTTGGCTTTAGTTCTAAGCGGATGCGGCACAAAAAGACAATATTTTGAGCCTGCTCAAACTTCTGGTGAGATATCTTTGTCAAAAGATCTTCCTTCTTACATCAAATCAGCAAATGCAAACGGCGCAACGCTTGATAATGGCAACATAATCACTAAAAATGGGCTAAATAAAAGCATTACATTGCCTGAAAATTTCAACTTCTTAAACGAAAACAACGGCTTTGTCATCTCAGCTAGCATAAATGGCGATCTCAATGTGACTGATCCTAGCGGCCACAGCGTTTATAGTGGTAAATTCCCAACTGCGATCGTAGCAGCCTCACTTGATCAAAACCAACTTGCAGCTATCAGCGCGTCAAATCACATCTATCTAATCGATATCAACACAGCTACGACACTAATGGAGTATAGCTCATCTGACATCGCTGCGGTTGATTCAAGAGTTGTGGCACCTTATTTCATGAGCTCACTCATCGTATATCCAGCACTTGATGGCAAAATTTACATCGTACAAAAAGATAGTGGTAGAATTTTACGTGACGTTGTCGTAAGCTCTGAAAATTTCTTTAACAACATCATATTTTTAGGCGTTGAAGGCGATAACCTAATCGCAGCAACAGCCAAAAAACTAATCGTCATCAACCCAAGCCAAACAGTATATTATGACGGCGAGATCAAAGACGTGTTAGTTTATAACAGCGAAATTTACATCTTTAAAAAAGATGGCACGATAGTAAGAACAGACCTTATGCTAAAAGAGCAAAATAAGGTAAATTTCAAATTTGCTATCTTCTCAGCGGCAACTATCATAAATAACAAACTCTACGTTATCGAAAAAACAGGCTATGTTATAAAGACGAATTTAGACCTAAGTGGAGCTGAAATTTATGAGTTTAGCGACGAGATAAAAGATAAAAGCTTCATGGGAAATGGCGCATTTTACTACGATAACGAGTATGTTAATCTAGGGCAATGAACCAAAAAATTTGGGAGCTTTTTGAAGCTAAAAAGATCTTGCTAAGGGATCTAAAAAGGCTTGATCTTAGCGAATTTACCAAGAAACGCTCGCTTGAAGCGTTTTTTGGTGTCGATACAAAAAATTTCTACGAGATCGTTTTTTTAAGAAGTGCAAAGAGCAGGCTTTTAGTTAAAGAAGCTAACGAGATAAATGAAATTTGTGCTAAATTTGAAGAGAAATTTCAAACTAAGATCAAAAAACGTGTGATCTTTTACAACTCTCAAATTTGCTCAAAGTCCCTAAACTACTTCAAAGAGCAAGGCTGGAGCTGTTATGATTTTGTGTGACATCGGCAACACTAACGCCTCTTTTTTACAAAATGGCAAGATCACACATATAAAAGTTAGCGAATTTAAAAATTACAAGCCAGACGAAAAGGTCTATTTTATCTGCGTAAATGAAGAAATTTTGCGCATGATAGATAAGGACGAAATGTTTGTAAATTTAGAGCCACACTTTGAGATAGACACGATCTATCAAGATCTTGGCGTAGATAGAAAAGCAGGTTGCTATATGATAAATGATGGCATTATAGTAGATGCTGGAAGTGCAATAACAGTCGATATAATGGCAAACTCGCTTCATCTTGGCGGCTACATCTTGCCAGGTATCGCAAGTATGTTAAACGCCTATAAAAGTATCTCGCCACGCCTTGATGTGACGCTAAATTCACAAATAGATATCGACGCACTGCCTCAAAAGACGAGCGACGCTGTGAGCTATGGCATTGTAAAGCCCATTATCACGCTCATTTCAAAACTAGCAGGCAGCAAAAAAGTCTATTTTACTGGCGGAGATGGCGACTTTTTATCTAAATTTTTTAAAAATGCCATTTGCGATAAGATGCTGATCTTTCGTGCCATGCAAAAAATAATCGATGAGAAAAAGGAAATTTTAAAATGATAACAGTAGCCTTGCCAAAGGGCAGGATCGCAGAAGATACACTAGAGATTTTTAGAAAGATTTTTGGCTCTAACTTTATGTTTGAGGATAGAAAGCTCATCCTTGAAGAGGGAAATTTTAGGTTTTTAATGGTTCGCAACCAAGATATACCAACATACGTCACCGAAGGCGCTGCAGATATCGGTGTAGTCGGCCTTGACGTGCTTGAAGAGCATAAACCAAATGTAGTGAGGCTGCTTGATCTGCAAATAGGCAAATGCAAGGTCTGTATAGGCATAAAAAACGAAGATGAGCTTGATTTTTCAAGGTCTGAGCTAAAGATTGCTACAAAAATGCCAAATATCACGAGAAACTACTTTGCAAAGCTTGCTGTTGGCGTCAAGATCATAAAGCTTTATGGCTCGATCGAGCTAGCGCCGCTTGTTGGGCTAAGCGATGCGATCGTCGATGTGGTAGAGACTGGATCTACCATGAAACAAAATGGGCTAAAAGTAGCTGGTGATATCATGCAAAGCTCAGCTTATTTGATCGCAAATAAAAATAGCTTCATCATTAAAAAAGATGAAATTTTGGAGCTTTATCAAAAGATAAAAGATGAAATTTCAAAGTAAAATTTGAAATTTTGGCTCTTAAATTTAAAAATATATAAATTTATCCACTTAGAGGCTAGTAAATTTAACTGAGATATTAAATTTACACGGCTTACTTTATCTAAATTTTTAAAATTCTCTGCTCTATAAAGGTGGCTAAATTTCAAAAGGTTGCGTTTTGTGCTCGCAAAATAAAAAGACAACTAATAAAATTTGATCAAATCAGGATTTGACAAAATAGTAACCGCCACTAAATTTATAAGTTAAATTTGAATATTTTTATTGAGTGGGGCAAATATGTTTTGCAGTTAAGCTTGTGGGTTATCTTAAATTTTATTCTAGAGCAGCAAAATTTGATATAGGCAAGCCAGTTTAAATTTAAAAAATAGAGCTAATTTTGTAGAGGCTATTCAAAACAAAAAGTTTAAATTTCAAAACCTAATAAATTTAACCTAAATTTTCTCACCAAACATCTCATACATCGCCTTCTCCTCGCCCCAAAGCTCGCGGTGCTTTTTGATCGATGATTTGATAGCGTTTATGAGATATGACACGTCCTCTTTTGTGTGCGTGTAGTGCATGCTCACCCTTACAAAACCTGGCTTTTTCTCTAAGATTTTATTCTCTTTAAGCCCAAGCAGATCAAAAGCATAAGGCCCAGCGCACATCACGCCAGCGCGACTTTGTATGCCGTGGTTGTTGCTAAGCGTTGCGGCAAAGTCATAAGGAGAAACATCACGCACATTAAATGAAAAAATAGGCAGTTTTTCTGCGTTTTTAGGGCGGTAAAGTGTGATCTCATCGATATTTTCTAGCTCTTTTTCAAAGAAATTTGCTAGCTCGTCTTCGCTAGCTTTGATATTTTTTACTCCGACACTTGCTTGCAGGTTGTAGGCTAGACTTGCTCGCACCAGTCCCAAGATAGAGGGCGTGCCAGCCTCTTCAAGCTGCTCGGCATTTTTTATAAAAAGGTGCTTTGAAGGTGTGGCAAGCGCGATGGTGCCGCCACCTGCAAAGCTTGGTATATCGCTTGTATAAAGCTCTTTTTTGATCGCTAAAAGACCGCAGCTGCCAACTCCACCAAGTAGCTTGTGAGGCGAGAAAAAGGCTGCATCAAAGTACTCGGCGTCTAAAATTTCATGCGAGCTAGTTGCTGCGCAGTCAAATGCTACCACTCCGCCAAATTTTTTAACGAGCGAGTAAATTCTCTTGTAGTCGGTTTTCACGCCCGTGACGTTTGAGGCGGCGCTAAAGCAGGCGATGATCTTTCTTTTTGCGTTTAGTTTTAGTATCCTCTCAAGCATCACGTAGTCTATCTCGCCGTTTTCATCAAGTCCGATGCGCTCGCAGTCGCAAAGTCCCTCCCTTAAGCTGATCTCGTTTGAGTGGTGCTCATAGGGTCCTACAAGCACGAGTGGTAAATTTACGCTTCTTAAATTTGCTTCGCCGATCAAGGCTCTTGTCGTTGGCGGCAGATAAATTCCCATAATCTCTTGAAATTTCTTTATCGCAGCCGTTGCGCCTTGGCCTGTTGCTATTAGATAAAAGCTCTCATTAAGCCCCAAAAGCTCTTTTAGTTCGGCTCTTGCGTTTTCATAGCGTTTTTGCGTTAGCACGGCGCTTGAGCTGCTGTCTGAGTGAGTGTTTGCATAGGTTTTTAAAAATTTTGAAATCTCATCTTCGATAGGCGCATAGGCAAGGCCTGAGGCCGTGTAGTCAAAATAGTAAATTCCATCTTTTAAAATGATATTTTTTCTTATTTCATCTATAGTTGGCACGATTTTCCTTTGCTTAAATGCAGGGATTATAATGAAAATTTGTATAAAGTGAGGTTACAAGCGGGCAGGGCGCCCACTCGTGTCTGTTTATTTGTTTAAGAAGTTTTTATCTAACCACTCGTTAGCTTTTGCTTCACTCTCAAATCTTTGGCTCTTAGCAACTTGGTTTGCACCCTCATAAAAACGGATACGAATGCCGTCTTGAACGCTATCGATCTTGATTCTAGTGATCTTATCTTTGTTTAGATAAGTCCTGTCATTTAGTTTTACGTACATGTTTTTCTCCCTTAAAATTTGGTTTATTTTTTATCGTTTTTCTTCTCGTCTTGTTTTAAAAATAGCTCTTTAAAGCGCTTATTTGCATAGTCTTCGATGTCGTTTTGAAGCTGTTTGTAAGCGTTTATGAGCTCATGAGCCCTGTCATTTAGCGTAGTGCCAGCGCTATCTCCGCCGCCTTGCTTGGTCGTAAAGAGATCTTCTTTTAAATTTTTTTGCAAAATTTGCAGATGCGACCAGCATTTTTTATAGTTCATACCTAAAATTTCAGCTGCCTTTGATATCGAGCCAACCTCGGCTATCACGTCTAAAACCTCAGTTTTACCCTTGCCAAATATAAGCTCGCCCTCGTCGTTTTCTATCCAAGTCTTTGTCTTTACTCTCATCTTTTTGCCTTTCTTTTCCTTAAAACAGCCTAGTTGGCAGTACTTCACGTCAAAGCCGTAGTCTCTAAGCGTCGAGCGCATGGTCTTTAGTCCGCCATTAGCTGCCGCCATATCCCTTGCATCTTTGCAAAAAACTCTGCCCTTTTCGTCGCTCACCTCTTTTAGTTTTAGTGACAATGTAAATTTGCCGCGGTCTTTATCTAGGGCGCCAAACTGCCCAAGCTCGCAGTTATCTATCTTGATGCCAAGTCTGGTTGCCTCGTCGCTTACTTCGCCGACTTCTATGCCAAGCTTGTTTGCGATCTTAAAAGCCGTGCCGCAGTCAAGTTTGCCGCTTCTATTTAGCGTTTGTTTTATTAGCTCTTCTAAATTTTTACTCATAAATTCTCTCTTCACCGCTATAAACGTTGATATTTTCGCCCCTTGCAAAGCCACAAAGCGAGAGCTCAAATTTACGAGCGATCACCACGCCAAGGCTAGTCGGTGCTGTCCTTGAGATAAGTGCTGGGATGCCATGCATAACGGCCTTTGCGACCATCTCTGAACTAAGCCTACCACTTACCATCAAAAATGAATTTGCAAGATCAGCCCCGTCTAAAACGGCCTTGCCAACGGCTTTGTCGATCGTATTGTGCTGAGCGATATCCTCGCCTATATAAAATTTATCTTCGCTCACAAAAAGCTTTGCCGTATGCACGCAGCCAGTCATCTCGTAAAGCTCGCACTGCGTATAAAACTCCTTCATTTGAGCAAGGATCATATCTTTGTTAAATTTAGCCCCGCTCTTTACAGCTCTTGCTGCCATCGCCTGCGGGTCGATATTTGCCGTCGAGCTTCTGCCACAGCCACTTATTATGACCTTTTCTTCGTCAAACTGCTCTAGGCGTTTTTCGTTCACCTTAGCGCTTACATAGACGCTAAGCTCGTCGCTTGAGAGCCTAACTTCTGCTATGTCTTCTGGCTTTGTGATGACGTTTTCACTGATCAAATAGCCCACAGCAAGCGCCTTTTGATCCGTTGGCGTTGCCATAACGGCACCAAATTTTTTCTCATTTATGTAAATTTCAAGCTTTATCTCACGCACCAAAATATCATCAACTAAGGCCTTTTGCTCGCCTTTATATTTGATGATCTGCGTTTTATAAATCGGTTCCATCTTGCTCCTTGAAGTTTTCACAAATGATAGCTTAAAAGACTGAATTTTATTTTGGATTGTAGTAAAAATTTGCTTAAACAAAGCAAAAAGCTTAAACGTACTTTGATACGAAATGAACGTCATTAGAGTTAAAATTTGATATGCAAAATAAGCATATTTCTTAAGGTATAAAATTATAGAAAATAACAAATTTTATAGGTGCAAAAAGCACCTATAAATTTATGCTTTTAGTTTTAGCCTGTCACCAGCGTAGTAAGCGATCTTCCAAACAGTGGTTTGTTTTAGGTCTTTTTCGCCATAACCTCTTGCAGCAACTCTATCATTGTAGATTTTTTCGATCACATCTGACTCGCCAACTAACAAAGCCTTTGTAGAGCACATAGCAGCACAAACTGGCACTTTGCCCTCAGAAATTCTATCTTGTCCATATACTTCGCGCTCTTCTTCGCTATTGGTTGGTAGTGGACCGCCTGCGCACATAGTGCATTTATCCATTACGCCTCTTGCGCCAAAAGCACCATCTTTAGGGAATTGTGGCGCGCCAAATGGGCAAGCATACAAGCAGTATCCACAACCTATACAGATATCTTTATCGTGAAGCACGATGCCATCAGCTCTGATGTAGAAGCAATCAACCGGGCAAACAAGCGAACAAGGTGCGTCTTCGCAGTGCATACATGCGATTGATGTTGAAATTTCTTTGCCAGGCATACCTTCATTTAGTGTTATGACGCGGCGGCGTCTAACGCCGATAGGCAGCTCATGAGCTTCATCGCAAGCTACCGCACAACCGCTACAATCAATGCATCTATCTGTGTCGCAGTAAAATTTAAGTCTATTGTTATCGTTAAATGCGCTCATCTTAAGCCTTTTCTATGCGGCATAGACCGCTTTTTGTTTCTGGGATTTGAGTGACTATGTCATATCCGTAGTTTGTTACGGTATTTGCGCTCTCGCCGACTGCATAAGGTCTTGTCCCCTCAGGGAAGTTACCCGTCATATCAACACCTTGCATATATCCAGCCCAGTGAAATGGCAAGAAGATCATATCGGGCTTAACTGATGGCACGATCCTTGCACGAACCTTGATCTTGGTGCCCTCTGGTGAATGAACCCAAACAAAATCCCAATTTTTAATGCCATGTTTAGCCGCTAGCTCTGGGTGGATATCAGCAAACATCTCAGGTGTAATGCGCGATAGATACTTACTAGCACGCGTCTCCATACCAGCACCACTGAAATTTACGAGACGAGCTGTTACTAAATTTATAGGGAATTCTTTTGAAAAGTCCTTACTTTGTTGCAAGCTCTTATACTTTGTATATACGCGGTAGTGATTTGGTTTATCCTCAAAGCTTGGATATTTTTGCACAAGATCTTGACGTTGTGAGTGGATCGGCTCTCTGTGCTGAGGGATCTGATCAACAAATGTCCAAACTATCGCTCTAGCACGTGCATTGCCGTATGGAGCTATGCCTTTTTGCATACATTTTTCAGCGATTATGCCACTGCCATCAGTCGCCCATGTAGCGCCCATTTTTTCACGCTCTTCGTCTGTAAGTTTTATGCCAAGAATCTCCTCGATATTTTTCTTTGTTATCTCAGGATATCCGCCATTTATCGCGCCCCCTGCTGGAGCAGAGCCATCAGCTGCAAGCTGATTAACGCCGTTATGCTCTAAGCCAAAGCGGTTTCTAAATCCCATACCGCCTTGCATTACTGGTTTGCTTATGTCGTATAAATTTGGACTACCTGGATGTTTTTCGCTCCAGCAAGGCCATGGCAAGCCGTAATACTCACCAGCTACTTCAGTGCCCTCTTTGCCCATAAGTGTTTTTTCATCAAATTTATCCCAGTTTTCTTGGTGGCGTTTTAGGCGCTCAGGTGTCCAGCCTGTAAGACCGATGCTTTTTACGATATTTGCTATCTCGCGTGTAGCAGCTTCTGGCCACTCTATCTTACCATCAGCGTCCCTTATAGTGCGAGTTAGTTCGTCATAGAAACCTATGCGTTTAGCTAATTCAAATAAAACTTCATGATCTGGCATGCTCTCATAAAGTGGCTTGCATACTTGGCTTCTCCACTGACCACTTCTGTTTGTAGCTACGACTGTACCGCTAGTTTCGTATTGAGTTGCTGCTGGGATAAGATAAACGCCATCTTTTTTATTAGTGATAACACCAGCATCATTTACAAATGGGTCCATAAGCACTAAAAGCTCAAGTCCGTCAAGACCCTCTTGAACCTTTGCTTGCTGTGCAGTAGATGTTATGCCGTTGCCTATAACCACAAGAGCTTTTAGGCTCTCTCCTGCGTTTTCAATAGCGTCGTTGCCATCTTTACCATCAAGCACGCCAGCCCACCAGCGAGCTAGGGTAAATCCAGGCTTCATCATCCACTCTGGTTTTACGAAATTTCCTTGTAACCACTCGTAATCTACTTTCCACATTTTGGCAAAATATTTCCATGTAGCTTCGTTTTTAGCGTAGTATCCAGGCAAGCTATCAGGTGCGTTTGCCATGTCGCTTGCACCTTGAACGTTATCGTGGCCTCTTAGGATGTTACATCCGCCGCCACTTACGCCCATGTTGCCAAGTACTAGTTGCAAGATCGGAGCTATACGAGTATTTGAGCTGCCTACTGTGTGCTGAGTTAGACCCATCGCCCAAACAACTGAGCCAGGGCGGTTTTTAGCATAGACTTCTGTGATCTCTTTTAGCGTTGCAGCGCTCACTCCAGTCACATCTTCAACGACTTCTGGTGTCCATTTTGCAGCCTCTTTACGGATCTCATCGATGCCGTAAGTGCGCTCATCTATAAATTTCTTATCCTCCCAGCCATTTGCAAATATCAAATGCATCATGCCATACATAAATGGTATGTCTGTGCCTGGGCGAATTTGAGCAAAATAATCAGCCTTTGCCGCAGTTCTTGTATATCTTGGATCAACAACGATTAGTTTTGCGCCATTATTCTCTTTTGCCTTTAAAAAGTGCCTAAAGCCAACTGGGTGATTTACCGCTGGATTTGCGCCGATTATAAAGATAGACTTTGCGTTTTGGATATCTCCAAGGTGATTTGTCATAGCTCCATAACCCCACGTATTCGCCACACCGGCGACTGTTGCGCTATGTCAAATTCTAGCTTGGTGATCTAGGTTGTTTGTCCCAAACATCGCAGAGAATTTACTGATGTAGTAGCTCTGCTCGTTGCTATCTTTTGCTGATCCTAGAAACATAACTTGCTCTGGGTTTTTCTCGCGGTAAGCTTTTAGCTTTGCGCCGATCTCGTCAAGCGCTTGCGCCATAGAGATGCGTTGCCACTTGCCGCCAACTTTTTTCATCGGATATTTTACACGGCAGTGAGAGCGCACCATATCGATAACGTCTGCACCTTTACAGCAGTGACCACCAGCGCTTACAGGGTGATCTTGTGCTACTTCTTGACGTACCCATGCTCCATTTTCTACCTCTGCTAGCACTCCGCATCCTACAGAGCAAACTGTGCAGACAGTTTTTACTATTTTTGAGTCTGGAAATGGGTTTGCCATCTCTTGAGCTGTTGCGCTTCTTGTGACATTGCTTGCTGCAAAGCCGGCCGCGCCACTAGCACTTGCTAATGCAGCCATTTTTAAAAACGATCTACGGCCGATGTTGTTTGGCGTAGCGTTTAATCTAGCTTCAGACATTTTCATCCTTTCTTAAATTTCTATCAAATTTTATTTTGCTTGTTTGTAGTAAAGTTCCCAGTTTTTGCTTCTTTTATAAAGTACCTCGGTCTTTTTACTCTTTCCTGATTTTAAATTTTCATTAGCATTTACTACGACCGCACCGCTAGCAGCGACGGCTCCGACTAGACCGACTTTTTTTAGAAATTCGCGTCTATTTTGCATATGTACCCTCCGTTCTTAGTTTTCTTATCCTATTTTTTTCTCTTCTTATGCTTTCAGATCTTGAAAGACCATCGCTCTTTTTGTGGTCTATCTTGACTGGTTTTGGTGAGTTTAGTGCCACGCGCTCAAACGCGATAAATTCGTTTAGCAAAACGGCCACATCTTTGTAAATTTCGCTATTTTTATGCTCGTATAAATTTTCTATAAACTCATCAATGTTTGGATTTATGATAGTCTTAAAAAGCTCCTCTTCGCACTCGTCAAATTTACCGATAAACTCGTTCATAAGTGTAAAGACAAAGCCCACGTTATCTTCGTTCTCTTTAAATTTGCTCTCATCACGCCTGATGTTAGTTTTTGCCAAAATTTTACGCACATCAGCGCAAGCATGACCCACCTCGTAGCCCTCATCGTAAAAAGATAGTGAGTTTCGAAGCGGACTTGGTGGAGTGTGAAAAATGTCATCAAATTCGGTGATCAAATTCTCTGGATCTTTCTCGTCAAATTTACTTTTGATATTAGTAACAGCGCCTGAAACTTCATCATTTAGGCTGTATTCTTCTATGAGATCAAGCATTTTACTAAGGCCATCAAATCTCTTTTCATCTTCACTAAATACAAAGAATTTAGAGAGAGTAGCGTAGTAAAGTTTTCTGCCAGCTGCAAATTCCTCTTTTGTGCTCACTTTTTTCCTTAAATAGTTTTTTAACGACACTGAAACTATACAATTAATTGCCTTATTAATGTGGCTTAAAATAAAATAAATTAGAAAAGTTAAAAAAAGCTTAAATATGCCTTAATTGCATATTTAAAAAGCCTTTATTTAGGGGATTAGAAAAGATATGATTTTTTAGCAGAATTGTTAAAATTTAGCTCTTTTTTTGATATTCATTTTTATTTTTGGGCTAAATTTAAAGAGTGTGAGTAAATTTTATGCCAAAGCTATCATCGAGCCATCTTCAAATTCTAAAAAAACTCGCTCACCGATCTTTGTAATTTCATCATCATGACTAAAAATTTTTATCAAAAAGTCGCCAACTTTGACCTTTAATAGCTTCTCATCGCCCATGTAGAGCGAAGCTGAGTGCAAAATCCCTGAAATTTGACCTTTGCTACCTGTTTTAGAAATTTTTATCTTGCTTGGGTTGATCGTGATCTTGCTTTTGCCTTTAAAATTTGAAGCTAAATTTAGCTTTACATCGTCGCCAAAGCTTAACACGCCCTCATCTATCTCAAAAATATTTTTGTATTCAAACTCGCAGACCCTGCCTTTGTGCAAAAAGACGCACTCGTTTGCTAGCATGCTAAGCCACTTCTCATCGTGACTTGCGATGACAAAGCCGCAGCCATATTTTTCGTGCATCAAATTTATGGCCTTGCTAAAGAGCTTTGAAGTGCCGATATCAACGCTATTTGTCGGCTCATCAAGCAGATAAAATGGCGCTCTTAAAGAGAGTGCTAATGCAAAGGCGATGCGCTGCGTTTGTCCAGAGCTTAGCTCAAAGTGGCGTTTGTTTAAAAACTTCTCATCAAGCCCTACAAGAGCGAGCGCTTCGCTAGTTCGCTCGTCAAATTCGCTTAGTAAATTTCTACTTTTTAAAATAGCTTTGAAATTTTCTCTTACACTTCTTTTTAAAAGTGCAGGCTCTGGCAGTAAAACGCAAATTTTACGCAGCATTTCAAGGCTTGGCTTTGCTTCGCCCCAGAGTGAAATTTCGCCGCTATTTGGGCATTGCAAGCGTGAGAGCACTCTTATTAGCGTGCTTTTGCCACTACCGTTGCTACCCATAAGAGCGGTTATTTTTTTAGTATTTATATCAAGGCTTGGGACATTTAGGATCTCGCTTTTGCCGTAATTTAGGCGTAAATTTCTTATCTTTATCAAAATTTGCTCCTATCTATCTAGTTTTCTTAGCGCAAAGATCGCTAAATTTACTAAAAATGCGATAAATATCAAAACCATCGCAAGCGCTATACCCATGGCAAATTCGCCCTTGTTCGTCTCAAGCGAAACGGCCGTGGTGATCGTGCGAGTAAAATACTTGATGTTGCCACCTATCATCATCGCAACGCCAACTTCTGCAACGATCCTGCCATAAGCGGTGGCGATAACTACCATGAGAGCGTAGCGTAGCTCGTAAAGCACGCAGCAAACTAGCTTTGGTGACGAAAGGCGTAAATTTAAGATCGTTAGATAGTGCTTTGTCTCCATATTTTCAACCACGCTTGCAGTAAGCGAGATGATGATGGGAAGGGCAAGCACAAACTGGCCTAGCATGACAGCTTTTAGCGTAAAGAGTAAATTTAGGCTACCAAGCGGACCATTTCTAGTGATAAATGCGTATAAGATAAGACCGATCGCAACCGTTGGCATCGCAAGTGCTGTGTCACTTAGAAGGCGTAAAATTTTGCGTCCTTTAAATTTATAAAAGCCTAGCACAAAACCAAGCGGAAAGCCTACAATAGCGGCAAAAAGTATCGATACACTTGATGTGTAAAGTGTAGCCTTGATGGCTGAGTATGTTTCAAGATCGCCGTTTAAAAGTAGATTAAAGGCTTCTAAAAATCCGTTAAGTAAAAAATCCAATTATTCTTTCCTAGCATATTTCTTAAGATTAATTTAATGTGCTATAATATCACATTTTTTTATAAAGGAGAAAAATGAAAAAGATAATTTTGGGCTCACTAGCAGCTGCGGTTTTGGCGTTTGGCGCTGATAATGAACTAATCATGGCGACTACAACAAGTACTGATAATACAGGCTTGCTTGACGCGATCTATCCAGCTTATAAGGCAAAAACAGGTGTTGATATAAAATGGACAGCAGTTGGCACAGGCGCAGCGCTAAAACTTGGCGAAGACTGCAACGCTGACATACTTTTCGTTCACTCACCAAAAGTTGAGAAAGAATTTGTAGAAAAAGGCTTTGGCTTAAAAAGAAATGCTGTAATGTACAATGACTTCGTCGTTATCGCTGATAAATCAATCGCTGATAAATTTAAAGGTAAAGATATAAAACAAAGCTTTGAGCTTATCAAAAAAGATGGTATCAAATTCTTCTCACGTGGCGATAAATCAGGCACAGATAATAAAGAAAAAGGCATCTGGAAAAAGATCGCTGGCGAGGTCCCTGAAAAAGACAGCTGGTATATGCAAACAGGTCAAGGCATGCTAGCTACGATAAATGCGGCTGCTGAGCAAAAAGGCGTTACATTTACTGACCGCGGTACTTACATCAAATATGAAGCAAACCAAAAAGGTCATCCTGAGATGGTCATCATCAACGAGGGCGACAACGATCTTAAAAACTTCTACTCTCTAATCGCAGTAAATCCAAAACACTGCCCTAAAACTGACATCGAAAATGCAGAGAAATTTATAAAATGGGCTACAAGCGAAGAGGGTCAGAAATTTATAGGCGACTTCAAACTTCTTGACAAGCCACTTTTCACTCCAGACGCAAATACACGCAAAAACTAACCTAAAGGGCGAGCAATCGCCCTACAAAATTTCATATATAAAAAAGTGTTTTAACAAATTTTTCTAAAAATTTAAAAAAATTTTTTAATAATTTTTAAATTTAAGCTATAAAATTAAGATAAACCTCCGTAAATTCAGCGTAAAAGTAATATGCAAATTTAGCATATTACTTAAAATAAATTTAAAAAAATATATTAATTTTAAAAAAACTTTTATCATTCGCAGATTATAATTGTCCAAAAATTTAAATATTACTTGAAAGGAAATCTATGCAAAAGATTGTTCAAACAACCTGTCCGTATTGCGGAACTGGTTGCGGCATAGACCTTATCGTGCAAAACGGTAGGATAGTCGATGCAAAGCCGACTGAGAATCATCATGTAAATGATGGCGAGTTGTGTTTAAAAGGTATGTTTGGTTGGGAATTTGTAAATTCTCCAAAACGTTTAACTAAACCTATGATGAGAAAACTAAACGGAGAGTTTAACAAAGAGGGCAAACTCGAAGAGGTTAGCTTTGAAGAGGTTTATGAATTTTTAGGAAAGACTTTTAAAAATAGCGTAGAAAAATATGGCCCAAGCTCTATCATGGGCTTTAGTTCAGCTCGTTCAAACAACGAAGACAACTATGTATTTCAAAAATTCTTTCGCGCTTTAGGAAGTAACAACGTAGATCACTGCGCTCGTCTTTGACACGCTCCAACAGTGGCAGGTCTTGCCAGCACCCTTGGAAACGGAACAATGACAAACGATCTTGTTGAGTTTGCGACTGATACAGATGTATTTTTACTAATAGGCACAAATACAAGCGAATGCCACCCGATCATCGCTATGCAGATGCAAAGAGGCTTAGAGCGTGGTGCAAAAATGATCGTCGTGGATCCAAAACGCACCGATATGGCTAAAAAAGCCGATATATTCTTGCAAATTCCAGTTGGCTCAAACATCAAAACACTAAATACAATGATGAACGTCATCATCTCTGAAAATTTACAAGATCGTGAATTTATCGAAAAATATGCAGAGGGTTTTGAGTATCTAAAAGAAGCCGTAAAAGACTTCACGCCTGAGAGATTTGAGCGTGAGACTGGTGTTAAAAAAGAGCTTATAACTGAAGCTGCTAGGATGTATGCAAAAGCTGGCAGTGCTGCTATTTGCTACACTATGGGTATCACTCAGTTTAGCGACGGCACATCAAATGTATTCTCACTTTCAAATTTAGCGATCCTAACAGGAAATTTAGGTAAAAAAGGCGCTGGAGTAAATCCACTTCGTGGACAAAACAACGTTCAAGGTTCATGCGATATGGGCGCACTACCTAATGTCATTCCAGCAGGCCCAGTAAATAGCGCCTACGCACAAGAGCAAGCTCGCAAAGTATGGCACTTTGAGCTTAATCCAGTGCCTGGATTTAAACTAACATACGCGCCTGATAAGATGGATAGTGGCGAGCTAAAAGTGCTTTACGTTTATGGCGAAAACCCTGTAATGAGTGACCCTTGGACAGAGCACTTTGTACATGCTACGCACCATCTAGACTGCTTTATCGTGCAAGATCTATTCTTTACTGAAAGTGCTCAAAAAGCTGATGTTGTCTTACCTGCAGCTGGTTGGGGCGAGAAAGATGGAACATTTATCAATACATCTCGCCGCGTTCAAAGAACCAGAAAAGCAAGCGAGCCAGTAGGTGGTGTAGAGCCTGACTGGAAAGTAGTTTGCAACATCGCAAAAGCTATGGGACTTGAGGGATTTGACTTCTTAAGTGCAGAAGAGGTTTGGGACGAGCTTAGAAAGCTAATGCCTAAATTCTTTGGCGGTATTAGCTATTATAGGCTTGAAAAGCTAGGTGGTATCAGCTGGCCATGCCCTGACGAAGATCACCCAGGCACACCTGATCTTTATACTGATCACAAATCAATGTTAGCTGATGGTAAATTCCGCCTAGTTCCAGTACTTTACGCTGACGATAAAGATAAGCGTGAGAGCATGGAGGCTGAATTTAAAGCCAAAATGCATATACCTGATGGCTATCCAGTAGGCTCAGGTGCGATGAGCGAAGTGCCTGATGAGGTATATCCTTGCTTATTTACAACAGGTAGAAAGGTCTATCACTACCACACAGGAACGATGACTAGAGAGTGCCCACCGCTAGAGTATGGTGCTGGTATCGAAGGTCCGCTAATCGAAGTAAGTCCTGATATCGCAAGAGAAAGGGAACTAGAAGATGGCTGCTACGCAATGGTAGAGAACAAACGCGGCAGGATCGCGGCTAAACTTCGCATAAATCCTGACCTTAGAGAGAGTACGATATTTACGACTTTCCACTACAGCGAGGCTGACGGTAACGAGCTTGCAAACGCGCAAGACCACGACCCGCTCTCAGGTATCACACCTCTTAAGATCACTATAGCTAACATAAAAAGGTTAAGCGAAGAGGAGTATATAGCATTTAGACAACAAAACGAGATGTCTATGCACTCTGAAAAACCTTATCTTTCACCTACTAGATCATAATTTCAAGGGCATTATGCCCTTGAAATTTTTAATTCAAATTTAATAGCAAATCAACTTTTATTAACTATTGTTTATAGAGAGAATTTCATAGTAAGGAAGGGTCATTTTTATAAAATTGCTATGAAGTGCTATCTCTAAGTTTTCTTTTACATTTATCAAGGCTATTAGGCTTTTTGTGTTTGTATGTATTATGGTTATCTTTTTAGCAAGAGCTCTGTTAGCTTTAATTTTTAAAATGTGGTCGTAGTTGGTGCGAGAGTGTAGGCATTTTTGGCTGACTATTTTTATATTTTTTGGCTACTTTTTAAATGTGATCAGCCAAAAAGTTGTGATAATAATAGTTTGCCATTGTTTATAATTGTTTGTAACTTCATGTATAAAGGCTTTAAAATAACGTTAAAATCTGCAAGCTATGTCTGTGATAGCTTGTAAAAGTTCGGGATTGTTTATAAGTAGTGGCGGACAGAGAGGGATTTGAACCCTCGAGCCCCGATTAAGAGCTGCACCCTTAGCAGGGGTGTGGTTTCAGCCGCTCACCCATCTGTCCATGTTTATGAAAATTTTTATTAAAAAGAAATGGTGGTTAGAGGCAGAATCGAACTGCCGACACGCAGATTTTCAGTCTGCTGCTCTACCGACTGAGCTATCCAACCACCTTGATAAAAGAAATTGGATTATACATTTTAAATATTTAAATTAAGTTTAAAAATCTACAAGAAGCTTTTGCTTTTAAGGAATTTAAATCTAAAACTATAAATTTTAGCCTGATAGAGTTAAACTCAATGCACTAAATTTACCACACTTACATCTTTGTCTATCTCGATAAAAAATGTTTGCGCGCTAGCCCAGCTACCATATACACCTTTATAGACTTGATTTAGCGCATGTCCGCTACCATCAATCATTACTTGGTTGTGTGTATCGCCTAAAGCGCTATGCTTTAAATTTAGTGCTGCCACTTCACTATCTGTTGCTTGCGTAAAGATAGTGCCTTTGCCATCTAGCGCTATTTTGTCATTATTGTCGCCTTTGATCTTTAGCACGGTATTTACGCTTTTTAGACCACCATCTGTTACTTGTGAGTCTATTATATCAAGCACACTTTTAGCGTCTAGCCCTATGGAGACTGCCTGAGTGCTCTTGCTGCCAAGCTGTAAATTTTCAAAGCTCTTTAATTTATCTTTTGGGTCATCTACTTTGCTAAGATCGACATTTTCAGTAAAGATGAGCGTATCTACGCCATCTTTTGCGTCTATATTCTTGCCATTATAGACAAAGACATCGTTTAGGTTACTACCTTCAAGAGTATCTGTGTTGTGTTTTAGATGTATTACTCTGTTAAAGTCACGCATCATCACCAAAATATTTTGCTAGTTTGCTTGTATCTTTTTCTTGATTTATTAAGCTTCTATACCCTTTTTTACCAGCTATAAGACCATCTTTTTCATCGCTAATATATCCTTTATCATGCAGAGCTTTTACATAGTTATCACTAAAAAGATGCGTGCCACTATCTTCTGAGCCTATGATTTTATAGTCGATAGCATTTTGTGACCTTTTCTTGATCATTATGTCTAAGAATGTATCTTCCGTCCCGTCAACATAATCAATCTCTATCCTTTGAGGCACGCCGTCAATTCCGACATAGGTGGTGTTTATGCTGTGGTGAGTTCTATCTAGCTTTGCCAACATTTTCAAAGTCTGCTATGACGGTGTTGTTTTTGATCTTGGCTATAAAGCTATCACTTATATTTCCATTTTCGTCTTTTATAATGGTCACATCGACTAAGGTCTAGTACTTACTCCTTACCGTTACGTCTGGTATGGTGATAGCACCGTCACTTATCGCTTTTATCACGCTTGGGATTTTTATAGAGACCTCGGTTTTTGTTGGGTCGCCGTCATTGTATCTGTTTTCTGAGGTATCTATCTTGCCATCTGGTGTTCTATTGCTAGAACCTAGGTCACTATCAAAGCTTATCTTGGCTGATTTACAGGTAGAGCTACTACGACGCTTGGGGGTGGTTTGGCTGCTTGTGTTATCATCGCTTACGACAAATTCTTTTGGTGAGCCACCTATGTTTATAGAGACGCTCTCTTTTGGCTTTATGGTGCGAGGTAAATTATCTCAACCTTTGAAGTGTCATCTCTTATCTCTATGCTACTCCCTACTATGATGTTTGCGATGTTTGGCACGCTAAAGCTAACTGCGCCATTTAAGCTCGTCATGCCTAGCTTCAAGAGTGCGCAAACCTGTGTAAAAGTCGTAGATATTTGAGTAGTGGCCACCTAGTTCAAATTTGATGCTACCACTGCTAAAAGTGGCGAAGTTGTGCGATGATGAGCCGTGAGGAGATAGCTCTTGATGGGAGATTTGATCATCGTCATTTGCGTGTTCTTTGTGATTTTCAAGGATGTTTGCATTTTTTGGGATGACTAGCTCGCCTTTATGCTCGGCAAAGACATTTACCGTGTGAAATACTGAACTAAAGCCAACATAAGCCTTTTCGCCGTCATCAAAAACAATGGTAAGGTTTGAGTTTTCGCTCGTTTTTATATCATCACCAAGGTAAATTTCATCGCCTTTGTGTAGCACCCTCATAGTGCCGTCCCTGCTTATGGCGATGGCTTCACCCTTGATCTTTTTGATAACGCCGATCCTTATGGCGTCAAAATTTGGCATTTTTTCATCCCTGTAAAATGTGTGTATTGTAATATCGGGAAAATCTCTTGAAATTTGCATAGTTTCGTGGCGTTTTAGGATGAGGTCTTTAGCTATTATAAATTTACTACATCACCTCGACATGTATGTCTTTTTGTATCTCGACGTAAAATGTCTGTCCAGCGTCGTTTTTGCCTCTATAGACTTGATTGGTCGCGTCGCCACTTGGCTCTAGGGCGAGCTTGTTATATTCAGCTCCGATAACGCTATGCTTTGCATTTAGCGCTGTTACTTCGGTGGTTGTAGCCTTTACGAATTTTCCAACTAGCTGCACCACATCGTCACTATCGCCTGAAATTTTAAGTATGGTGTTTAGGCTCACATTGCCGTTTGCGTCGGCTGTTGGGTTGGAGTCTATCATATCGCTGATGTTTTGCCCGTTTAGCTTTAACTTCACAGCCTTTGTGTGATCAAGCTCGATGCGCTCAAAGCTCTCAAGGCGCTTATCTAGATCCTCGATCTTGGTTAGATCCACGTTTTGGGTAAAAAGTAGCGTGTCTATACCGCCTTTTGCGTCGATATCGTGTGAATTAAAGATAAATTTATCATCAAGGTTGCTACCAACATCCTTTGTGCCGTTAAATACCAGCTCGTAGGGCTTATCAAAGTCGCTTGCGCTATCGCCAAATAGCGTACCATCAGGTTTTGCCGCTGCTTTATAAAATGTATCACTCTGCTTTGTCGCAAGATGATTTTGGGCAAGAGCCTCCATATAAGCGTTGCTGACTAGTTTGATACCAGATGTTGCATCTGAAATAATGTTATGAAAATCACTGCTAGGATGCGCTGCAAAAAAATAACTATATCTATCATCAGATACTTCTATATGTACTTTATAAAATCCATGATCATTTGTTAAATTTAGGCTATTTGTATTTACGCTTTGTATGGCATTGCCTTCATCTAAGCCACCATTTTTGCTTGCTGATGCAAATGGCTGCCATGAAATTTCTCTACCATCAAATTCAAACTTAAAACTTTCCCTTTCATGCTTTGATTCATAATAAAATTCGTTAGTATCGCTACGATTTTTTATATACATCCAGCCATCCATACTGACGATTACTCCATCTGCTGTTATCTTGGACTCATGTAGTTTATAGTGTCCGTTTAAATTTCTTGGCGCAAAGGATAAATTTGTGTCTTTTCTGTCAATAGTATAGTCTGCGTTTGAATCCCTGCCTATCTTGGCAAGCTCCATAGCTGTCGGAGTACGGTCGCGTAGTCTGCTAGCTAATCCTGAATCTGTTGTGTCAAAATATCCAGGATCAACCTGTTGCCCACTATAGTAATATAGGTCATTAAATGTACTTGTCGCACTTACGTGGTGGTTTTTACTCCACTCTTTTAGTATGCTTTTACTACTATGCTCTATATCATAATGATCAAGCCCTCGTCCGTGGTTTTTAGCTGAGTCATAAAGCCAGATGTCTGCGTCTAGCCCTCTGTTTGTGACATTTAATACATTTATAGTATCTATAAATGGCTCTTCTTTTGGCTCTGCTAAGGCGCTACTTTTTTCTATAAGCGTGCTAGAAGCCCCTGAGACGCTTTTTAGCTGGGCTGGCTGGGCGCTACTTATGTTTGGCTCTAAAGATCTGTACTGGTTGTAAATTTGATGGATATTTGCGCTATGTCCGCTTGTAACGAAACTAGCCGCGCTTAGAGATATGCCATCGCTTGCTGATGATTCGTATCTGTGCTCATCCTCGCTCTCTTTGTATTTTGTTGAGGTTTTTAAAATTTCATCTAAATTTATGCTTTGATGAGCGTTTAAATTTATCTGCTCGCCACCTTCTAAAGTGATCTTGGAGTCTAAATTTTTAGTAAAAATTTTCTGATCAGCGTAAATCTCATCGCCATCTTTTAGCATTTTTATGCTTCCGTCTTGGTTTATAACGTAAATTTCACCCTGAATGTCTTTTATGATCAGCTTTTTATTTTTCATATTTTCCCTTGGTTTAGTCTAAGCCATATCGGATAAATTTATAAAATATGTATAGCTAAAGTCTTATTTTGTGGAGATTGTAGTCAAAGTTGCTAGATATTATCATTGTTTTAGGTCAAAATAACACCTATAAATTTATGAAATAGCAGGGTAAATTTAAGAGATTTTGCAGCTTAAAGAGCCCTTATAAATTCTTTAAATTTATCTCCTCGCTCGGCGTAGCTCTTAAACTGATCAAGGCTCGCAGCTGCTGGGCTTAGAAGCGCTATTTCGCCTTTTTTTAGCTCTTTACTTATCTCATTTACGGCGTTTTGTAAGAGCTCGCATTTTAGGGCAGGGACGCTAAATTTAGTAGCTAAGCTCATGAGTTTGTCGCTGTTTGAGCCGATGGCGTAAATTTTGACTTTAAGACCCTTTAAATTTTCAAATAGCTCATCCATACTAACGCCCTTGTCGTCGCCGCCTAAGATTAGGTGCATGAAGTGGTCTTTGTAGCGTTTGACGGCTTGTATGCTTGCATCTATGTTGGTCGCTTTTGTGTCATTGACCCAGGTTCGACCCATCTTGTCGGTGAGCTCTTCAAGCTTGTTTGCCTCGATGACAAAGGTGTTTAAAAGTGCGACGTCGCAGCGGTCAAATAAAATTTTCTCCACCGCAAGTGCTAGCAGTGCGTCAAGTAAAAACGGCGTTTTAAAGGCTATATCGTCTAAATTTACACCGCAAAAACGAGCTAAGTCGCTCTCATCTTTATAGGCGATCACTTTGGCTTTGGTTGGCGTTTTAGCGTAAATTTCAGGCACGATCGCCACACTAGTTTCACTCATGCTAGCAAGCGGCTTTAGCTTTGCCTTTTCGTACTCGCTCATGTTGCCATGCCAGCTTAGATGATCTGGAGTGATTGGCAAAAGCACGTAGATGCCAGGTGTGGCGCATTTTGTATAGTGAAGCGTAAATGAGCTAGTCTCAAGTATCCAAATTTTAGCGTTTGGGTCTAAATTTGCTAGTGCGATGCCCACATTTCCGCCCATGGCTGAGCCCTTGCTCTCTAGCAGGTGCTGCGTCATCTTTGTGGTCGTCGTCTTGCCGTTTGTGCCGCTTATCCAGATGTTAAATGGCAGATGAGCCTTGTAAATTTCATAAAAATAGTCATATTCGCTAACTAAATTTCTAGCTTTTTTTATAAGCTCGTGGTGAGGCGGGATGCCTGGACTTGGTATCTCTAGTCCACTTTTTGCAGGCTCAAATTCGCTAACAGGTAAAAGTGCGTTGCCAAACTCATCTTTTGAAATTTCGCTAAATTTATCATCATAGATATCCCAAAAGCCCTCATTTACGAAGTTTTTAGCGATCGCCTTTGTCGTGCCACCATAGCCAAATAGTGATTTTCTCATGACCTTCCTTATCTGATCTTTAGCGCCGTTAGAGCGATCAAATTTGCCAAAAGCGCGATGATCCAAAAGCGCACGATGATCTTATTTTCCGCCCAGCCTTTGATCTCAAAATGGTGATGTATAGGTGCCATTAGAAAAATTCTGCGTTTAAAAATTTTAAAACTACCCACCTGCAAGATGACGCTTAGCGTCTCTACGACAAAGATTAGGCCGATGATGATGAGCAAAATTTCATTTTTAGTCGCAACGCCCATAAAACCGATATATGCGCCAACACTTAAGCTGCCGCTATCGCCCATGAAGACTTCAGCGGGGTGGCAGTTAAACCACAAAAAGCCCATTAGCGAGCCAATGAGCGCAGAGGCAACGACGACGCTCTCGCCAACGCCAGCGATCTTTGGTAAAAGCAAGTACGAGCTAAAGACAGCGTGACCGCAGATGTAGGCAAAAACGCCAAGGGTTAGAAGTGAAAATATCGATGGCACAGCGGCAAGTCCGTCAAGTCCGTCTGTTAAATTTACCGCATTTGAGGCTGCGACGATGACTAGCGTCCAAAAGAAAATGGCAAAAATTTTCATATCAAAGATCGGCTGCTTGTAAAATGGCAGGTAAAATTCGGTGTTTAGCTCTTTGCTGATGTATAAAAATGCTGCGAGCAAAAAGGCGATGAGAAACTGAAAAATGAGCTTTGCCTTCGGGCTTAGGCCAGCGTGGTTTTTCGCACCTAAAATTTTGCTGTAGTCATCCTTGTAGCCAAGCAAGGTAAAGCAAACTAGGCAAAAGAGTGAGGCTAGCACAAAGGCGTTATCAAGCCTAGCACAGATGATCGTAGCGATCACGGCTGTAAAGACAAAGATAAGTCCGCCCATAGTCGGTGTTTTGGCCTTTTTTTGGTGTGTTTTTGGGGCTAGTTCGTAGATAGGCTGGGCGGCGTTTTTTGCCTTTGCCCAAGCGATAAATTTAGGCATCAGATAGGCTGTCAAGATAAATGCTATGAAAAACGCGATACCGGCGCGAACGGTGATATATTGAAAGATATTAAAATTTAAAATTTCGTAGATATAGTAAAACATGCAAGCCTTTATTTTAAAAAAAAGCAATTTTAGTATAATGGCCTTAAAAATTATCTAAATTTAAGGATAAAATTTAAAAATGGCTCAAAAAACTATACTTATAATAACTGATGGCATAGGATCAAATAAAAATGGCAAATTTAACGCATTTGAGGCGGCTAAAAAGCCAAACTACGATAAATTCTTTAAAGAAATTCCAAACTCACTCATAAAAACCTCTGGAAACGCTGTGGGGCTACCCAAAGGGCAGATGGGAAATAGCGAAGTAGGGCATATGTGCATAGGAAGTGGGCGAGTTTTGTACCAAAATTTGGTCAAAATTTCACGAAGCTTTAGTGATGGCTCTATAGCAGAAAATGAAGCGCTAAAAGCTCTTTTTAAAAAGTGCAAAAAGATCCACGTCATAGGGCTTTACAGTGATGGCGGCGTGCACTCTCACTTAGAGCATTTTGATGGTATGTGCGAGCTTGCTAGCAAAAATGGCTGCGAGGTTTTTGCCCACGCTATCACCGACGGACGCGATGTTAGCCCAAATAGCGGTCTAAATTTCATAAAAAGCTTGGAGGCTAAATTTAAGGTAGCGACCGTTTGTGGGAGATTTTACGCGATGGATAGAGATAAACGCTGGGAGCGCGTAAAAGAGGCCTATGATAGCTTGGTAGTGGGAGCAAATTTAAGCGAGCTTTCACCAAGTGAGTACCTGCAAAAAAGCTACGATGAGGGCGTGACAGACGAGTTTGTAAAGCCAGCAAGATTTAATGGTTTTAGTGGCATAGGCAAAGATGACGGCGTGATCGTAATAAATTTTAGAAATGATAGGGCAAGAGAAATTTGTGAGGCTCTGGGCGAAGAGAAATTTAGCGAGTTTGAGCGACCATTTGCTATCAAAAATTTAATCACCATGACCGAATACGATGCAAATTTTAAATTTGACGTGCTCTTTAAAAATGAAAAGATAAAAAACACTCTAAGCGAGGTCATAGCAAAGGCTGGTCTAAGGCAGCTTCACACGGCTGAGACTGAAAAATATGCCCATGTCACATTTTTCTTTAATGGTGGCGTCGAAGAGCTAGCCAGCAACGAAACAAGGGTGCTAGTGCCTAGTCCAAAGGTCAAAACCTACGACGAAAAGCCAGAGATGAGCGCTGCTGAGGTTTGCAAAGCTGTGCTAAAAGGCATGGAGGACGAGCAAGACTTTATCGTAGTAAATTTCGCAAATGGCGATATGGTGGGGCACACTGGCAACTACGAGGCTGCTATAAAGGCAGTTGAAGCGGTGGATACGGCTCTTGGAGAAATTTATGCTAAGGCAAAAGAGAAAAACTACGCTATGATCATCACAAGCGATCACGGAAACTGCGAAGAGATGCGTGATAGCAGCGGCGCGCTACTGACAAATCATACGACTTATGACGTCTTTTGCTTTGTGATGGCTGAGGGGGTTAAAGAGCTAAAAAATGGCGGATTAAACAACATCGCGCCTAGTGTTTTAAAGCTCATGGGGCTTGAAATACCAGCTGAGATGGACGAGGCGTTATTTTAAATTTGATAATATAAGCAAAATTTATAAGGAGAATCTATGAAATTTAGCGGAAAAAACGTGCTAATAACAGGTGCAAGCAGAGGTATCGGCGCACAGATCGCGATGACGCTTGCAAATATGGGCTTAAAAGTGTGGATAAACTACCGCTCAAAGCCTGAGATAGCAGACGCTTTGCAGGCGCAGATCGAGCAAAATGGCGGCAAGGCTGCAGTGATAAAATTTGACGCAACAGACGAAGATGAATTTATAAAAGGTATAAATTTGATAGTTGATAGCGACGGCGAGCTAAGCTACCTTGTAAATAACGCTGGTATCACAAACGACAAGCTAGTGCTTCGCATGAAAACTAGCGAATTCACAGATGTGATAAATGCAAATTTGACTTCAGCTTTCATAGGATGCAGAGAGGCTTTAAAAGTGATGAGTAAAAAGCGCTTTGGAGCAGTCGTAAATGTCTCATCTATCGTTGGCGAGATGGGAAATGCAGGACAGGTGAATTATTCAGCCAGCAAGGGCGGACTAATCGCCATGAGTAAGAGCTTTGCAAAAGAGGGTGCGAGTAGAAATATCCGCTTTAACAGCGTAACTCCGGGCTTTATCGAGACTGATATGACGCACGGGCTAAGCGATGAGGTGAAAAAAACTTATAGCGATAATATCCCGCTAAAACGCTTTGGTAGTGCTAGTGAGGTGGCTGAAGCGGTGGCGTTTTTACTAAGTGATCACGCAAGCTACATAACTGGTGAGACGCTAAAAATAAACGGCGGACTTTATATGTAATGAAATTTCAACAAGTTTTGAAATTTAAAATAAATAAAAGCGTAAATATTATAAGATAACAGACATTTTTTATAAGGAGACCTTAAATGGCAGTATTTGAAGACGTAAGAGACGTAGTTGTAGAGCAACTAAGCGTAGATCCACAAGCGGTAAAACTAGAGTCTAAAATCATCGAAGATTTAGGCGCTGATTCACTTGACGTTGTAGAGCTAGTTATGGCTTTAGAAGAGAAATTTGAAGTAGAAATTCCTGATAGTGAAGCAGAGAAATTAGTAAGCATTCAAGACGTTGTAAATTATATAGAAAAACTAGGCAAATAATTTAAATTTGCATAGTTTGATTTAAGGAGATGTATTGAAACGAGTCGTTGTAACTGGTATTGGCATGATAAACGCACTTGGTCTTGATAAAGAGAGCTCTTTTAAGGCTATTTGCGAGGGTAAAACAGGTGTGAAAGAGATCACGAGCTTTGATGTAAGCGAATTCCCTGTTAAAATTGCTGCCGAGATAACTGATTTTGATCCAAATAGCATTTTAGACGGCAAAGAGGTGAAAAAAGTAGATCGTTTCATACAGCTTGGCATAAAAGCATCTAACGAAGCTATGGCTGATGCGAATTTTAAGGAGTTCGATGCTCACAAATTTGGTGTTAGCTCAGCAGCTGGCATAGGCGGTTTGCCAAATATTGAGAAAAACTCAATCACATATTTTGAAAAAGGCGTAAAGAGAATTTCGCCATTTTTCATCCCATCTGCACTTGTAAATATGCTAGGTGGTATAGTTTCAATAAATCACGGACTAAAAGGTCCAAATTTATCAAGCGTAACAGCTTGTGCAGCGAGCACTCATGCGATATCGCAAGCTGCAAAATGCATAATGATCGGTCAAGCAACAAATATGCTAGTTATCGGTGCAGAGTCTACAATCTGTGGCGTTGGCATAGGTGGTTTTGCAGCGATGAAAGCACTCTCAACTAGAAACGATGAGCCAAGCAAGGCGTCAAGGCCATTTGATGCCAACCGTGATGGCTTTGTAATGGGCGAGGGCGCTGGCGCACTTGTGCTTGAAGAGTATGAGTCGGCTGTTGCAAGAGGTGCTAAAATTTACGCTGAAGTAGTTGGATTTGGTGAGAGCGGAGATGCACATCATATCACATCACCAACACTTGAAGGTCCATTAAGTGCGATGAAACAAGCACTTGATATGGCAAAAGGCGTAAAGATAGACTATGTCAATGCGCATGGTACTTCAACGCCAGTAAATGATAAAAATGAGACAGCTGCACTAAAGGCTGTTTTTGGCGATAAGTGCCCACCAGTTAGTTCAACTAAAGGTCAAACTGGACACTGCTTAGGTGGCGCTGGTGCGATCGAAGCTGTCATATCTATAATGGCAATGAGAGATGGCATCATCCCTCCAACGATAAACTATGAAACGCCAGATCCAGACTGTGATCTAGACTACGTTCCAAACAAGGCTAGAAAAGCTGATATAAAAGCTGTTATGAGTAACTCATTTGGCTTTGGCGGAACAAATGGCGTCGTGATATTTAAAAAGTTGGATTAAGATGTCAAATTATTTAGATTTTGAAAAGAGCATAAAGCAAATTGATGAAGATATAGCAAATGCTAAAATCAGAGGCGATGAACATGCTATTGAAATTTTAAATAAGAACCTATCTAAAGAGATATCAAAAGTATATAAAAATTTAAACGAATATCAACGTTTGCAACTTGCTCGTCACCCAGATAGACCATATGCTATTGACTATATAAATTCATTTTTAGTTGATAGCTATGAGATCCATGGCGACAGGGCGTTTCGCGACGACCCAGCAATAGTCTGCTACATCGGCTATATCGGAGGCAAAAAGACTGTCGTTATAGGCGAGCAAAAAGGTCGTGGCACTAAAAATAAACTAAAAAGAAATTTTGGTATGCCTCATCCGGAGGGTTACCGAAAGGCTTTACGTGTAGCAAAATTGGCTGAAAAATTTAATCTACCTATCTTGTTTTTGATAGACACTCCAGGGGCATATCCTGGCGTTGGTGCTGAAGAGCGAGGTCAAAGCGAAGCCATAGCTAGGAATTTATTTGAATTTGCAAATTTAAAAACTCCAATAATAGCTGTCGTTATCGGCGAAGGTGGAAGTGGCGGCGCTTTAGCCATAGGCGTGGCTGACAGACTTGCTATGATGAAAAACTCTGTCTTTTCAGTCATCTCACCAGAGGGTTGTGCGGCGATACTTTGGAACGACCCAGCAAAACAAGAGCAAGCTACAAAATCTATGAAGATAACGGCTGATGACTTAAAAAATTTATCGCTTATAGATGACGTGATAAACGAGCCGATAAATGGAGCTCATAGAGATAAAGACGGTGCTGCAAAAGCACTTGCAAACTACTTCATCTCAGAGCTAGCTGAGCTTGAAAAGCTAGATATAAACGAGCTTGTCGCAAAAAGAATAGATAAAATTCTCTCTATCGGGGCTTACGAAGAGTAAAATTTATAGTCACAAGTGAGTTGAAATTTAAGTAAATTTGCTTGTGATTCTTCTTTACATTAAATCTAATATGCCTTTTTTAAATTTAAAAAATTAAACCATTTTATATTTTTATCGCAATCATCAAAGTTTTAATAACGCATCTATGCGACTTTTAAGTGTATGAAGCTAAAATTCTTAGCAAATTTTATAAAGGCTATTTGTGGATAAATTTCAAGAAAAATATATAAAACTTTCAAAAGAGTATTACAAAAGTAACGGCAATGCAGCGAGCGTAGAGGCTTTGTATCAGTTTAAAGAAGAGCTTGAAGCAAGCGAGGACGCACAAGCAAAATACGTTTTGGTAGATATTTACCAGCTTTTATCTATGCAAAAGAGCGCTTATGATCTACTTTTAAAGATACACGATAAAAATGACAAAAAGCAGCTAAAAACGCTTGGCTATCTTGCGCAGTTTGTGGATGAAGGCGACAAATGGGCGGTGCCAAGGCCAAAAAGTAAAGGGCAAATTTTAGCCCAAAAGGCAAAGGCTACCACTTTGCCAAAATTTCGCTATCACCCAGAGCCATTAAAAACTGGCGCATTTAAAGATGATATGAGTGTCGTCTGCGAGTGCTGCGGCGAAACCACAGAAATTTATTATGATAATGGCGTCTATAGCGAGCAAGATGTCACCTATCTTTGCCCAGCTTGCATCGCAAATGGCGAAGCTGCCAAGAAATTTGACGCTACCTTTGTGCAAGACGCCGACAAGCTCGCCACGGATGACGCCAAAAAAGATGACGAGCTTTTTAGAAGAACACCTGGCTATGAGAGCTGGCAGGGCGAGCACTGGGTGGCGTGCTGTGATGATTATTGTGCATTTTTGGGAGATGTGGGCACGAAGGAGCTTAAGGAGCTAGGCATTGCAGACGAGGTCTTTGATGACTACGCAAAAAGGGATGAATATGACGTGAAAATGGCGCACGAGCTGCTCGTAGCGGGCGGCAACTTTGCTGGATATTTGTTTCGTTGCTTGCACTGCAAAAAGTATCACATCTACATTGATGCTTGCTAGAAAGGATAAATATGGATCTAAATGAAATTTCTAAAGGGTGCAAAGAGCGTGCTCTAGAGGGACTTTTTGACTTTTTAAAGCCAATGGCTAAAAATGCTATAAAGATAGATGCGCAGGCTAAAGATGACGGTGAGATCGCTGTTGGAGCGTCTAAATTTGGTGGGCAGCCTGATCTACCAGCTAGCGTGCCTTGGCCGTCAAATGAAAATGGCGCGCTTAGCTTTGTGGCGCAGATAAATTTTGCTGAAGTTAGCAAATTTGACACTGAGGGGTTACTACCAAAAAGTGGCATGATCTATCTTTTTTATGATATAAATTTACGCATTTGGGGTTATGACCCTGCTGATAAAAAGGGCTTTGCTGTGATCTTTGCCCAGGTAGCTCAAGACCAGCTTACTCGCCAAAACATGGATAGCGGAAATTTCACATTTGGCGCACGCTCTCTTAGCTTTAAAAACGAGCTAAATTTGCCGAGTTTGCAAAGCTCGCTCGTGCCATTTGGCAAATTTAGCGAGGAGGAGTGGGCGGCCTATCACGAGGTCATCGAGCCAAGCTGGCAGGCCAAAGAAAACAAGCTACTTGGCCACTCTGACAACATCCAAGATGGCATGGAGCTAGAGTGCGAGCTGGTTGCAAATGGCCTTGACTGCGGCGATGGCAGCGCTTATCACCACCCAAACATCGCAGAGTTTGAGAAAAACGCCGCCCAGTGGCAGCTGCTCTTGCAGATAGATAGCGACTGGGAGAGCGACATGGACTGGGACGGAGAGGGTAGAATTTATCTGTGGATAAAGAGGGACGACTTGGCGGCGCGCGACTTTAGCAAGACGTGGTTAGTTTTACAGACGAGCTAGGGGTGAAATTTTAGCTAAAAGCTCTTGTTGGTGTGGATTTGGTAGTAAAATTATTATTGCTCTCTTTTTAAATTTAGTGCGTAGAATATGTAAATTTAAAGATAAATGACAGATGAAATTTATACTAGTTAGATCAAATTTAAATTTTTTCTAGTTTGCTGCTAGTTAAATTTACCTTGCAAACAACTTTTATCACATACTAGTGGCTCATAGCTAAATTTGCCGACATTCTTTGCTCTCTTTAAATTTCTTTTTGCTGATTAGATAGAAAATTTATGTACTTTTTGCGCTTTGTTGTAACCGCTCAATAGTTTCTTTAAAGGTTATCTTATCCGCGATATTTAGCCTTTATATCTCATAAATTTAATAAAACTAGCAAAATCATCCATGCGCCAAATTTAGGCAAAATTTAGTAAAATCCTTAAAAAATTTAAAGGCAAAATATGTTTAATGGCTTAATCAGGGAGCTTGCCGAGGTCATTAGCTACTCGCAAAATGTTTTACGGCTAAAGGCTAAATTTCGCCCAAATTTAGGCGACAGCATCGCAGTAAATGGCGCTTGCTTAAGCGTGACCAAACTATATGATGATGGCTTTAGCGTAGAGCTAAGCGCGGAGAGCAGGGCAAATGTCGCGGTTGAAAATTTAACTGGCAGGGTGCATATCGAGCCTGCGATGAAGCTTGGCGAACGCGTGGATGGGCATTTGATGCAGGGGCATATCGACTTTATCGGCGTGATCTCGGCTATTAAAAAGCATGAAAACGGCGTTGATTTTCAGATCGATCTGCCGCATGAAGCGATGGCGCTGATGGCAAACAAGGGCTCGGTGGGCGTTGAGGGCGTGAGCCTTACGATAAATGAAATTTTGCCAAAGGGCATAAGACTAACCATCATCCCCATCACTTTTAGAGATAGCCTTTTTGGTACTTTCAAGGTCGGTAGACGCGTAAATATCGAGAGCGACCTGCTGGCTCGCTACGTGGCAAGAGCGCTTGAAGCTAAGCAAAATGGCGGTCTTAGCTGGGACGAGATCGAGAGAATTTCTAGCCTTTACTAAGCGAGCGAAGATGCGTGAAAATTTAGAGATCGTTTTTAGCCAAAATGGCATAGTGGCTGGCTTTACAAACAGGCTTGGCGGCGTGAGCGAGGGTAAATTTAGCTCGCTAAATTTAGGGGATCACGTGGGTGACAACCTAGCAGATGTCATCAAAAATAGAGAAATTTTAGTTCAAAATTTAGGCGTGAAAAAGCTTAAATTTATGAAGCAGATCCACTCGGACAAGGTCTTTTTACTTGAAAATGAGGACGACGAGCTACCAGAGTGCGACGCTGTGATTACAAATTTAAGCGATGTTGGTATCTGCGTCTTGGTGGCGGACTGCTCGCCTGTTGTAATGATAGATGAAAAGCACGGCGTGATCTGCGTAGTTCATGCGGGCAGGGCCGGCGTGATGCTAAAAATTTGCACAAAAGCGTTTGGGCTTATGAGCGAGAAATTTGGCTCAAAAGCAGATGAGATCAGCGTCTTTGTTGGAGCAAATATAAAGGGCGGCTGCTACGAGGTGGGCGAGCTTGACCTTGGAGAATTTAACATATATAAGATAGGTAGAAATTTTGATATGAACGCGGCTTTAAGAGATGAATTCTCAGCGCTTGGCGTGAAAAATCTAAACTTTAGCGAGATCTGCACGCACTGCGACGAGAGATATTTCTCCTACCGAAGAGATGGCGTGTGTGGCAGATTTTGCGGATTTGCGGTGAAATTTAAGGATAAAAATGGGATATGATAGTTTTAAAAATCCACTAGCGGCAAAAATAGCTCAAAACGCTAGAAATTTGGGCTTTGAGCAGCTTATGAATGAAGAGTTTGTGCAGATGTTACTTAGCTCAAAAAAAATGGAGCTAAGCGCCGTGGATAGGGAAAATGTGGAGCAAATTTTTATAAAACTGATGGAGTGTGAGGAAAAAGTACAACTTAGCAAATAAAGGAGAAAATATGCTTTTGCTTAAAAATACTAATCTATACACGCCAAAATTTCTTGGCAAATGCGATGTTTTGGTGGGTAGCGGTAAAATTTTGGCTATCGGCGAGGGACTAAGCTTTAACGTCGAAGGGCTTGAAATTTACGACCTAAAGGGCAAGGTTTTAGCTCCAGGCCTCATTGATCAGCACGTGCATATCACGGGTGGTGGTGGCGAGGCTGGCTATCACTCAAGAACGCCTGAGATCACGCTTAGTCAGATCGTAAAATACGGCACGACGACGCTTGTTGGCGTTTTGGGGACTGATGGTGTCACCAGAAGCCTTGAAAATCTCTACTCGAAAGCAAAAGCGCTCGAGTTTGAGGGTATATCAACCTTTATCCACACCGGCTCATACGCAAGCCCCTGTGTGACATTTACCGGCGACATCGCAAAGGATCTCATCCTTATCGACAAAGTGATCGGCGTCAAGATCGCACTGACCGACAACCGCGGCAGCTACGTCTCAAAAGAGGAGCTTATCAAAATTCTAAGCAAGATACGCATAGGCGGCATGGTCTCTAAAAAAGGTGGCGTGCTTCACATGCATATGGGCGCATTAAGCGAGAAATTTGACAACGTTTTTAAAGTCATCAAAGACTACGAATTCCCGGTTCATTACTTTTCACCGACACATTGCGCTAGGACGAAAGACCTGTTTAACGAAGCTTTGAAATTTCAAAAAATGGGCGGAAACGTCGATATCACGAGTGGCGGAAGTAAATTTGCCCCACTTCACGAAGTGGTAGCTTATGGCCTTGAAAATGGACTAAATTTAGAGCGACTAACGATGAGCTCTGATGGCAACGGTAGCGTGCCTAAATTTAACGAAAACGGCGAGCTTGTGGGATACGGCTGTGCATCTTGTGCGTCAAATTTAGAGGTATTGCAAGCTTTAGTGAGAAATAAAATTTTAAATATAGAAGATACTTTGGCGCTGATGAGCAAAAACGTGGCGAGATATCTAAATTTAAGCCAAAAAGGCGAGATAAAAGTTGGCAATGACGCTGATCTTTGCGTCTTTGACGAGGAGCTAAAATTATACGATGTGATCGCAAAAGGCGAGTTTTGTGTTAAGGATGAAAAGGTCGTTAAAAAAGGCTTTTTTGAGTAAATTTATGAAAATTTGAGCTTTATTAGTAGCTAAAGAAATCTTTAAATTTAGCTTTAATAAAGCCAAGTTTCAATATAATCCAAGCTTTATTTCACACACGACAATCCTAAATTTGGTTGTGCGAAAGCATTAATGGTCGTGGAGGATAAAACTAAATTCAAGGCAAAATGCCTAAAACAAGGAGAAACTCATGGTAACTATGAGAGATTTATTAGAGTGTGGCGTACATTTTGGTCACCAAACACGCCGCTGGAACCCAAAGATGAAAAAATTTATCTTTGGCGAGAGAAAAGGTATCTATATTATAGATCTACAAAAGACTATCCGCTACTTCCGCTACACTTACAACATCGTTCGTGATGCAGCTGCTGAAGGCAAGTCAGTGCTATTTGTCGGTACTAAAAAACAAGCTATCGACGCTATCAAAGAGTACGCTGAAAAATGCGGCATGCCTTATGTAAATCACCGCTGGTTAGGTGGTATGATGACAAACTTCGGTACTATCCGCCAGTCTATCCGCAAACTAGAAGTTATCGAGACTATGGAAGAAGATGGTTCGATAAATTTACTAACTAAAAAAGAGGCTTTGATGCTTCGCCGCAAAAAAGAGAAGCTTATTGCAACTCTTGGCGGTATCCGCAATATGAAAAGCCTGCCTGATATGATATTTGTTGTTGATACAGTTAAAGAGAAAATCGCTGTTCAAGAGGCTAACCGCTTAAAGATCCCAGTTGTAGCACCGATCGATACAAACTGCGATCCTGACGTTGTTGATTATCCGATCCCAGGAAACGACGACGCGATCCGCTCTGTTCAGCTTTTCTGCCAAGAGATGGCTGAGGCGATCAACGAAGGTAAATCACTTCTTGAGCAAGATGGTGGCGAGCAAGCTGCTAGCGAAGAAGTAAGTCAAGACGAGAAAGACGCAGTTGTAGCTGAGGCTATGAGTGAAGAAGACTTTGGCGAGGACGAAGAGTAATGGAAATAACTGCTCAAATGGTAAAAGAGCTCCGCGAATCAACCGGAGCTGGCATGATGGACTGCAAAAAGGCACTTGGCGAAGCAAATGGCGACATGGAAAAAGCTGTTGATATCCTTCGCGAAAAGGGTCTAGGTCAAGCTGCTAAAAAGGCTGACCGCCTTGCAAGCGAAGGCTTAGTAAGCGTTGAAGTTTGCTCAAAATGCAAAAAAGCAACTATCAGTGAGATCAACTCTGAGACTGACTTTGTTGCTAGAAACCCACAGTTTCAAGCGCTTGCAAAAGACACAACAGCTCACATCCAATCAAGCGGCATAAAAACAGTTGAAGAGCTAAATACAAGCACTTTAAATGGTGTTAAATTTGAAGAATATTTTAAAACTCAGATCGCAACTATCGGTGAAAACCTTGTAGTTCGCCGCTTTGAGACTATCAGTGCTGATGATAAGGGCGTGGTAAATGGCTATGTTCACTCAAATGGCCGTGTTGGCGTGCTTATCGGTGCAGCTTGCGAAAGTGCTGAAGTTGCAAACAAAGCAGCTGAGTTTATAAGAAATTTATGTATGCACGCAGCTGCTATGAAGCCAAGCGTTATAAGCTACAAAGACCTAGATAAAGAGTTTGTTGAGAAAGAATTTATCGCACTTCGTGCTGAGCTTGAGAAAGAAAATGAAGAGCTAAAACGCCTAGGTAAGCCACTTCACCACATCCCTGAGTATGCTAGTCGCTGCCAGATAGGTGAGACTGAGCTTGCAAAAGCTACAAAAGCGATCGAAGAAGAGCTAAAAGCTGAGGGCAAACCTGAGAAAATTTGGGATAAGATCATTTCTGGTAAGATCGAGAGATTTTACGCTGATAACACAGTGCTTGACCAACGTCTTACGCTTTTAGGTCAGTTTTATGTAATGGACGATAAAAAGACTATCGAACAAGTTATAGAAGAGAAGAGCAAAGAGCTTGGTGGCAAGATCGAGATCGTAAAATACGTTCGTTTCGAGCTTGGCGAGGGCTTAGAGAAAAAAGTCGACGACTTTGCTGCAGAAGTTGCTGCTCAAATAGGCTAATGGAAATTTTAAGAGCGTCTAATCTAGGCTTTGCGTATGATTATACGCTCTTTAACAATATAAATTTAACTCTCAATCAAAAACAAAGCATCGCAATAACTGGCGTTAGCGGTTGTGGTAAATCAACGCTTTTACATATACTTTCAACACTTTTAAAACCAAATTTTGGTGAGGTCATCTATCAAGATAGATCGATCTATGAGCTTTCTCAAAACGAGCTTTTAGCCATTAGGAGGCTTCATTTTGGCATTATTTTTCAGTCGCACTATCTTTTTAAAGGCTTTAGTGCTTATGAAAATATCGAGCTTGCAAGCATACTATCAGGTGAAAATATAGAAAAAAATGATCTTGAAGCGCTTAAAATTTCAAGTGTGATAAATCAAAAAGTTGGCGAGCTAAGCGGTGGTCAGCAGCAGCGTGTCAGCATCGCTAGAGTGCTTACTAAAAAGCCAAAAATCATCTTTGCAGACGAGCCAACGGGCAACCTTGACAAGCAAACGGCAAATGAAGTTATGCAAGTTTTATTTGATTACATAAATGAAAACAACGCAGCCCTTGTTTTAGTCACTCACGACAACGATCTAGCCGCAAAATGCGATAACTCGTACAAGCTTGAAAACAAAGAGCTTGTGCAGATTTCTTAAAATTTATCTTCAAATTTTTAAAAACGACCACATAAATTTAAAAACAAAGTAAAATTTTGTAAAATTAGCAAAAATTTAAAAAGAGCAAAATGGAACTAGTAGAATTTTTTGGAGCTGATAAGACCATAGTTTTTATGCTTTTATTTGCGCGCCTAAGTGGCCTTATCGTCTTTTTTCCGTTCTACTCGCACAACCAAGTCCCGCTTAGTGTAAAAACGCTTTTAGTTTTTGTTCTTTGTGTCGTACTTTTTCCGCTTTCAAAAGCTCATGAAAACTCTATAAATTTCCTAGTTGGCGAGATACTTGGCGAGGTGATGCTAGGGCTATGTGCTGGTCTCATGCTAACCATTATCTTTGCCACACTTCAAATGACAGGCGAGCAAATCTCGATGGTCATGGGCTTTTCGATGGCCTCTGTGCTTGACCCACAAACTGGCACAAACTCCCCAGTCATTGCAAACCTTATAAATTTCATCGCCCTGCTTACATTTTTAGCATTTGATGGTCATCATTTGCTCCTTCAATTTTACGCTAGCTCGCTTGCAGTGGTGCCTCTTGGCGACTTTTATCCGCGCCCTGGCATCATGAGCTACGCGATAAATTTATTTACAAATTTGTTTATGTTTGGCTTTATTATGTCATTTCCGATCATCGCACTCTCTTTGCTCTCAGACTCCATTTTTGGCATGCTGATGAAGACGATGCCGCAGTTTAACCTACTAGTCATCGGCTATCCTATCAAAGTGACGATCGGATTTTCTGTTTTGATAGCCATTTTAGCAGGCATTATGAAGATCATGAGCGACCTACTTTTAAAAGTGATAAATGATCTGCCAGCTCTGTTTTTTTAAGAAAATAGCAATGAAATTTATCATAGAATAGGCTTTTACTATTACAAGGAGGGATGATGAAAGTTGCTCTTATAAATAAAAATCCAGCAGTTTCACGTCTGATAACTTTAAGTCTGAATAAAATCGGTACCGAATATAGCGAATTTGAGGATCTAAATGGATTTGACGATGCTCAGTTTGACTTTATCATAATCGACAGTGACGTGGATAGCAGCGAGCTAGCTACAGAAAAAAAGGTGATGTATCTAGCAAGTCGTGGCGAGAGCAAACCAGAATTTGCTACTTTGATGCTTGAAAAACCATTTTTGCCAACTGAATTTATAAGTGTTTTTGAGCAAAATATGCCAAAAGATGAGCCAGTCATCGATAGCGCGAGCGAGCAGGGCGAAAGCGATTTTGGCGACTTTAGTGACGAGGCTATAAATTTTGACGAGATGTCTGGATTTAAGCTGCCTGATATTGATACAAATTTAGAAAATTTCGCAGATCTTGACAAAGAGCTTTTAGAAAGTGGTATAGATAGCCCAAGCGAGGAGATTAGCGAGAGTGACTTGCAAGAAGAAAATGAAGCTAGCGATATGGAGTCTTTAGAGGAGTTTGAGGACCTACAAGAGCTTGCTAGCGAAGACCTTGCTGATGAGAGTGTGGATGAAGAGACTAGCGAAGCGATAAGTGATATGCATGAGAGCGAAGATGGTAAAGATGGCGATCTAGCAGAGCTTAGCGCACTTGTTGATGAGATAGAAAATATGCCAGAAGAGTCTGAAGCAGACGAAGAGCTAAATAAAAATTTAGATGATATTATTAGCCAAAATGACGTTGTAGGCTTGGTTGATGAAGAGAAGGCAGATGGCGAGCTTGACGAGATAGATCAGAGTAAATTTGAGCTTAGTGAGATTGATTCGCTAGATGAAGAGCTAAATAGTGAAGAGAGTGACGAGGAAAATAAAAATTTAGACGATGCCGATGAGAGTGATACTAAAAATTTAGAGCAAGAAGAGCTAGATATAGACGAGCTAGCTAAATTTGATGATGAGGATAGCCTTGAAAACGAGGCAAATTTAGAAGACGAGCCTAAAAATGATGAGAATTTAGATGAGAGCTCTGAGGCTGATGAAGAGCAAATTCAAGTAGATGATGAAAAAGTAGAAGAAGATATAGAAGAAGAGGCTTTGGATGAAATTTCAAGTGAGGAGCTAGAAAATTTAGAGTCTAGCGAGAGCGAAAACGCTTCTAACAAGATATCAGTAGAAGAGCTAGAAGATGTGAGCGAGCCAGAAGCCAAAGAAGATTTGGGTCTGGTAGATGAAACTTTCGAAGAAGAAAATGCTCAAGAAGAAGAGGCGAAAGATGATATTAAAGACGCGACATCAAGTGGGTTAAATTTTGATGCAACGTCGATAGATGAGATAGATGAAAGCACGATGTTAGCGGCATTTGGACTAAAAGATACACCTCAAACAAGCTCAAAAAATGATGCAAAAGAAGACTATAAAGAAGAGCTAACTAAAAAGATCACAAAGCACGTCCATGAGTCGTTAAATGAGAGCTCGCTAAGAGATGTGTTAAAAGATATGAACATTAAGATAAATATAAGTTTCGAGGAAAAGTAGTTGCAAGGACAAATTTTAGTAGTTTCTGGACCTAGCGGAAGCGGTAAAAGCACGCTACTAAGTCGTCTTTTAAAGGAAGAGAAAGACCTATATTTTTCTATCTCAAGCACGACTAGAGCAAAAAGGGATGGCGAAGTTGATGGGGTGGATTATTATTTTATAAAAGAAGATGAATTTAAAAGCGGTATTGAAAAGGGTGAGTTTTTAGAGTGGGCGCAGGTGCATAAAAACTACTATGGTACGAGCTTAAAGCCAGTTTTAGCAGCACTTGAGGCTGGTAAGATAGTTATATTTGACATCGACGTGCAAGGCTTTCACATCGCACTTGAGAAATTTAAAAGCTACATTACTTCAGTTTTCATAACAACTGCGAATAAAAAAGAGCTCAAAAGACGTTTGAAAAACCGCGGAACAGATAGCGACGAGACGATAGAAAACCGCCTAATGAACGCGGTTGGTGAGATGGAACATATTTTAGAGTATGATTATTTTTTGGTAAATGATGATATAGAAAAGAGCTATAAAGGGCTAAAGTCAATCCTTCGAGCGATGAGGTTAAAAAGTACTAAGATAAACTTAAGAAACGTCATCGACGAGTGGATAGATTGTTAGAAATTCAGGAATTTATGATAATATTTTGAGAAAATTTGATAAGGAGAAAAGATGGGTTCTTTTAGTATTGGCCACTGGTTGATCGTTTTAGCGATCATTGTATTGCTTTTTGGAGCAAAGAAGATCCCAGAGCTTGCAAAAGGACTAGGCAAGGGCATAAAGACTTTTAAAGCCGAGATGGAGGACACAACCCCTGAAAAGAGCGAAAAAGTCGAGCATAAAGAAGATAGTGCTACTAGTCAAAAGATAGAAGAAACAACTAAAAACGCATAGGTTTTAGAGTTGAAAGATAGAGTAAAAGCTGAAATTTCAAAGGTTTTAGGGCGTGAATTTGTGCTTGAAAAGCCAAAGGATAAAAATTTAGCCCACTATGCTACGCCACTTTTCAGCCTCGCAAAAGAGCTAAGAAAGTCTCCAGCTATGATAGCTAGCGAGTTTGCTGATAAATTTAGTGATAGCAAGATAGTGGAAGCTAGTGCGGTAAATGGCTACTTAAATTTCAAGCTTAAGAGCGAATTTTTAGATGAAATTTCAAAGCAAATTTTGTTAGATAGCGAAAATTTTGCAAAAGAAGAAACAAAAAAAGATAGCTATTTAATAGAATACATTAGCGCAAATCCAACTGGACCGCTTCACATCGGACACGTTAGAGGTGCGGTTTATGGCGATACTTTGGCTAGGCTTGGCAAAAGACTTGGCTACGCCATCTCAACAGAATACTACATAAACGATGCTGGCAATCAAATAGATCTGCTTGGCACTTCGATATCTCTTGTGGCCAAAGAGCAGCTTTTTAACGAGAGTGTCGTCTATCCAGAGAAATACTACCGCGGAGATTATATTTTAGATATCGCTAAGCTTGCAAATGAGAAATTTGGTAAGGAAATCTTTTATGACGAGAGCAGAAACCTTGAACTTGCCGAGTTTGGCAAGGATATCGTGCTTGAGATCATCAAAAAAGACTTAGCTGACGTTGGGATATTTATAGAGAGCTGGGCTAGCGAAAAGGCTCTTTATGACGGCCTAGAGCCAACTATAAATAAGCTAAAACGCTCAAACAAAATGTATGAAAAAGATGGCACTATCTATATCGCTTCGACTACGCTTGGCGACGACAACGATAGGGTTGTGGTTAGAAATGACGGCAGACCGACATATTTAGCTGGTGACATCATCTACCATAACGCTAAATTTGAGAAAAATTTTGACCACTATATAAACATTTGGGGTGCAGACCACCACGGATATATCGCGAGGCTGAAGGCTGCGATAAATTTTCTTGGATACGACGAAAACAAGCTTGAAGTGATACTTATGCAGATGGTTAGCCTGCTAAAAGATGGCAAGCCGTATAAGATGAGCAAACGCGCTGGCAATGCTGTACTAATGAGCGATATCGCTAGCGAGATCGGTGCTGAGGCGCTTAGATTTATCTTTATAAGCAAGGCAAACACGAGCAGCTTGGAATTTGACGTAGATGAGCTTAAAAAAGAGGATAGCTCAAACCCTATTTTTTATATAAATTACGCTCACGCTAGGATAAATCAAATTTTTGCAAAGGCTGAAAAAAGCGTTGAGGATGTCATAAATGCGGACTTTGAGTGCCTAGATGAAAATGCTAAAAATTTACTTTTTGAAGCGCTGATCTTGCCTGAAATTTTAGAGGATGCTTTTATCTCAAGACAGCTTCAAAAGATCCCAGACTATTTAAAGTCACTAGCTGCTAGTTTTCATAAATTTTATAATGAAAACCGCGTGGTTGGTAATGAAAATGAAGATAGCTTGCTAAAAATCTTTGCAGTCGTTGCAGTTTCTATAAAAACAGCATTTAATATAATGGGAATCACAGCTAAAGATAGGATGTAGTTTTTTAGCTACCAGACAAATTTAGTCAAAAGTGGATATGTATTTTTGATTAAATGCCCCTTTTTTCAAATATAATTGCAATAGTTTTTGCTATGATCTTTATCTCCAGCCAAAGTGACCAGTGCTTTATGT
>CAUUIN010000006.1:0-44506 GCA_963545295.1 uncultured Campylobacter sp.
TTAAAATTTGTAAAAGTAGTTTTTTTGAAATTTAAAGTTTTGTTTCTTTGTTAAGAGAGAAGAGGCTTGAGTTACGGTCTGCTTACAATTTCGAGCTTGCGAAGCAAAATCCCCTGTCTGCTTTGCAGTTACGAGACGAAGTCGAAGTAAAGACTAGCAACGTTAGAGATGCAGATAGCGCTAAAACGCTACCTGCTTTTTATTGGATTTTCTAATAAATTATTTTATTAAATTTATCTCAAACTATATCTTCAAAAACTTCAAATTTATCTTGATTTACAAGCATCTCAAGCAAAACGCCGTAGTTATCTTTTATCTCATCTTGAAGTTTTATAGCAAGCTCTTTTGCGTCTTTTCCATCTTTTGGATATGTAACCACTAGATCGATCGGCTCAGCGTTTAAAAACTCTTGTATGCCAGTTAGTAGCTCGCTAGCGCCTCTCTCGTTTGTGCCGTGAAGCACAACAACGTAGTGTTCGTTTTCTCTTATGACAACGTCTGTTTGTCTTAGGATTTTTTCAAAAATTTCGCCATATTCTTTACTATTTGGCAAAGAAAAATATATCAAAGATAAATTTTTCGCATAGTCCTTTACGTTTTTGTATCGCTTTATAAAAGCTATCTCAAGATCGATTATTGATAAAATATCAACTGCCGAGAAGATTTTTGCCGCCATTTTTACACTCCTTTTTTGCGGTTTTGATTTTACGCCGCTATTATATCTTGTAAATTTTCAAAAATAAAGACATTCATTCCATTTTTATATTCATAGCCAAATTTTAGTCCATGAGCCTCAAGGATGTTGCTAACTATATATAAACCTAGGCCAAAGCTCTTTTGCGCATCCTCGCCTTTGATAAATGGCTGGATGTAAAAGTCAAGGTCATTTTTTAGCTTCTCGCCCTGGGTTATAAATTTCATATGATCCTTGCTAACCATGATATTTACGTGCTTATCGGTTGAATACTTTATGCCATTATCTATCATATTTTTTATAGCTACTGAAAATAGTTTAAAATCAACCATCACCCTAACCTCATCAAGCTCGCTAATACCAACGTGCTCTTTTTCAACCATCGCTATATCGATGGCCTCATCGATGAGATCTCTCATAAGACAAGGCGTTTTGTTTGTTAGGCCTATCTTTGAGGTGATCTGCTCGATCGCTGCAAGCTCGTTTATCAAATTTTCAAGCTTGTGAAAGACTGAGATGAGCCTCTCTTGATTTTTGCTTTTTTCTATCATTTGAGCAGCGATTAGCCCCTTTGTGATAGGCGTTTTTAGCTCGTGCATGATATTTCTTAAGAAAAGATGCCTTGAGTCATTTAGTGCTTTGATCTGACAAACAGCCTCATAAAATGCCTCTGAGACTTCAGAAATTTCATCCTTGCCATTGCCGACGTTTTGCACGCCCTCAAGCTCACCATTTGCAAATTTCACGATCTGACGCTTTAGCTTTCTAAGCGGTTTTATCTTGTAGATGACAAAGATATAAGCAGCCAGCAAAATAACCGCAACTACGGCAAACACAGCCTTTATCACCTCGTATCTATAAGGCTGAAATTCTTTATCCATTAAAAGCTTTAGCTCATCTAAATGCTCGATCTTTAGGTAGTGATGCTTATCATAAAGCAAGATCGCACTTGATCCTAGGTCACTTGAAATTTCTTCTAAAACGGTTGCTTTTTTTAAAATTTCTTCTTTTTCATTTTTAGCGGTGATCTCTGGCATATCGATGTTTGAGAGCTGGCGGTCATACTGAGCTTTATTTATGATGCCACCCATGTAGAGCAAATTTGTCCTAGCGACGTTTGAGTATTTGTTATTTAGCTCTCTTGTGTAGTTTTGCTTATCAAAGCCCATGAGCCACAAAAATGCCAAAAAGATCGAAACAAGCGCGAGCCCAAAGATAAACGTTATCGTGATAAATATAGAAGATCTTGGCATCAAAGAACCAACTTATAGCCTATACCACGGATCGCATGGATGTATTTTGGCTCTTTTGGATTTTCATTTAGTTTTTGACGAATTCTGCCGATGATGACATCAATACTTTTGTTTGAGCTATCTTCATTTATGCTCTCGCAGTTGTAGATGAGCTCCTCTCTAGTGACAGCTCCGCCCTCTTTTTGAAGCAGATATTTTAAGATGTCATACTCCGCTGCGGTTAAATTTAAGACACTGCCTTTAAATAAAATTTCACGCTCAAATTCTTTTAAAACCAAGTCTTTGTTTAAATTTCTTGCCTCATTAGCAGGGGCGATACTTTGCCTTCTTAGATGACTTTTGATACGAGCAAGAAGCTCTTGTGGGTCATAAGGCTTTGGCAAATAATCATCCGCGCCGTTATCTAGAGCATTTACCTTGTCTGTTATATCGTGCCTTGCGCTTGAGATGATTATAGGGATGTTGTGCTTTTTTCTTATCTCTTTGCAAACCTCTAGCCCGTCCATGCCAGGAAGAGTGAGATCAAGTATCACTAGGTCAAATTCGCTCGTATTTAAGGTAGATAGTCCGATATATGGCTCCTCAGCCGTCGTTACTTTTATGTCGTAGTTTTCTAGGTATTCAGTTAAAATTTCAGCAAGCTCCATATCATCTTCTATCATTAAAATTCTAGTCATGATCTTTCCTAGTATAAATTTATTTTTAAGGATTATAGCAGATAAAGGTTTTAAAAATTTAAAAGAGTTAAGAGCTGAAATTTCAGCTCTTAAGTGGTTATTTTATAACAAGGCCTTGCATGATGCCACCGCGGTTTATCCACACTAGCGTCTTTTTGCCTTTTGCATTTTTAACTGTATTTGTAAATGTTTGAAGATCTTTTATGCTCTCTTCGCCAACTTGCACGATCACGTCACCTCTTTCAAAGCCAAAGTCTTCAGCCTTTGAGCCAGATTTTACGTCAGTTACAAGCACGCCTTGAGTATCTGGGCTGATCTTATACTTAAATCTTATCTCATCGCTTAGATTGCTAACGCTAAGACCTTCTATTATGACGCTTTTTGTCGCATCTTTTGCGTTGTGATCCATATTTACAAGCTTGATTTTTGTATTCATGATTTTATTTGATCGCTCGTAAGTTATATCAACGCTGCTATTTGGAGTTAGTGAGCCGATGAAATTTTTAAGATCATTTGCATTTTTGATAGCTTTGCCATTTGCCGAAATGACCAAGTCGCCTCTTTTTAGCCCAGCTTCATCTGCTGGCATGCCCTGCTCTACGCCGCTTATTAGCGCGCCCTCTTTATTTGTATAAAGCTCTTTTTGCTCATCAGTTAAATTTGCTATCGTTACGCCGATAAATCCACGCTCGATCTTGCCGTCAGTTATCAGCTTTTTAGCGATGTCTTTTACCATATTTGATGGGATCGCAAAGCCTATGCCGTTGTTACCGCCACTTTTTGAGAGTATGGCTGAGTTTATACCGACTAAATAGCCCCTGCTATCAACCAAAGCGCCACCTGAGTTGCCAGGGTTTATTGAAGCGTCAGTTTGGATGAAATTTTCATATTGATTAAGTCCGATGTTATCTTTGTTTAGCCCTGAGACGATGCCTTGAGTGATGCTCTCCCCAACGCCAAATGGGTTGCCTATGGCAAATACGACATCTGCGTCAAGCAGCTTTGATGAATCGGCAAAGGTTACCGCATTTAGGTCGCTTGCCTCTATCTTTATGACAGCTAGGTCGGTTTTTGGGTCGCTGCCTATTAGCTTTGCCTTAAATTCTTTGCCGCCATTTGCCAAGGTCACAACGATCTGGTCGCTATCTTCTATGACGTGGTTGTTTGTAACGATATAGCCATCATTTGAGATGATGACGCCAGAGCCAAGCGAAGTGGCCTTTTCTTTCTCTTTTGGTCTGCCAAAGTTAAAGCCAAAAAATTCGTTAAAAAACGGGTCGTTAAACATCTGCTCGATGCCACCACTTGCCACCATTTTTGTTGTCGAGATATTTACGACTGAAAGTTTTGCCTGAGCGATAGAGTCATAGTATGAGAGCACACTATTTTTATCGCTTAGTGGCGAAACTCTAGTTACATCTTGGTTTGCTTCGTTAAATTTAATGTCAGCTCCCATTAGCAAAGAAGCCGCTGCTAATGAAATTAGCATAAATTTTTTCATTTTTTTCCTTTGTAATTAAAAATGTCTTGAAATTATAAATAGAGCTTGAAAATAAAATCTTAACGCTTTTTTCTCCTTTGTAAATAAAAATAAACTTGACTTGCATAGACTAAAGTTTTGTGATATAATCCGTGTCAAAAAACATAAGGAGAATATATGAGCGAAAGCTTATATGAAACTTTAGGAGTTTCAAAAGGTGCATCAAGCGACGAGATAAAAAAAGCTTATAGAAAACTTGCTAGAAAGTACCACCCAGACATCAACAAAGACCCTGGAGCAGAGGATAAATTTAAAGAGATAAACGCTGCTTATGAAATTTTAAGTGACGAGAAAAAACGTGCCCAATATGATCAATACGGCGATAATATGTTTGGCGGTCAAAATTTCCACGACTTTGCCAGAGGTTCAGCCGATATGGGCGATCTAAACGATATCTTGAAAAATATCTTCTCAGGTGGATTTGGTGGAGGCGGCGCTAAATTTAGCGGTGGCTTTGGCGGAGGTTTTGAAGGATTTGAAGGCTTTGGTGGAGGCGGATTTGGCGGATTTGGCGGAGCTGATCTAGATGTAAATGCCAAAATTTCTATACCATTTGACGTGGCTGTAACTGGCGGCGAACACAAGATAAATTTTAATGGTGAAAGCATCAAGATAAAGATCCCAAGCGGCATAGAAGGCGGCGAAAAACTTCGCATAAAAGGCAAAGGCAAGAGTGCTGGCGGTCAAACTGGCGATCTCATACTTGCCATTAGCGTTGAGCCAAGCGACGAGTATGAAAGAGTTGGCGATGATCTTTATAAAGATGTAGAAATTCCACTAAAAACTATGCTTTTTGGTGGTAAGATAAATGTGCATACATATAAAAAAGATGTCACGATTAAAATCGCTGAAAACTCAAAAACAGGCACGAAGATCCGTTTAAAAGGATACGGCGTGCAAAACAGAAAGAGCGGAATTTATGGCGATCTTTACTTAAAAGCCAGGGTAAAACTTCCAAACATTAGCGAGCTTGACGAGGGCTTAGTAAAAGAGTTAAAAGAAAAATTACCGGAGTAAAAAATGCAAAATTATGAAGAACCACTTTTTTTAATAAGCGTTGTAGCAAAGGTTTTAAGCATACATCCACAAACTTTAAGGCAGTACGAAAGGGAGGGACTTGTCGAGCCATCAAGAACAGATGGTAAGATGAGGCTCTACTCTCAAAAAGACGTTGATCGCGTCAAAACGATACTAAATTTAACCCGCGAACTTGGTGTAAATTTAGCAGGTGTTGATGTGATACTTCAGTTAAAAGAGAAAATTGACGATTTAGAATCAACTATTGATGATTTAAATAAAAAATTACACGAAGCTACCAGTCAAACAAGCACCAAAAGATCGCTTGTGAAGAGAAAAAGTAGCTTTGATCTTGTATTTTACGAAGGCAAAAAATAATATATGGAACAAATTTTAGAAGGCTTCTTGCTTGTAGCTGCTATCTCAGTCGCGCTAAATGTCATTTTTAAGAAATTTCAGATACCAACCATCATCGGCTACATCGTAACCGGCACGCTTATATCTGAGTTTTTCAACCTAAAAAGCAACGATGAAATTTCTCATATCGCAGAATTTGGTATCGCATTTTTGATGTTTACGATCGGACTTGAGTTTAGCTTTAAGCACCTGATGAGCATGAAAAAAGAGGTCTTTCTAAATGGCGGTCTGCAAGTTTGTTTAAGCGGCTTTGTAATTGGCGTGATGCTCTACTACGTGCTTCATCTAAAGGATGAAACAGCTCTTATCGCTGGTCTTGCCTTTGCTCTATCATCAACCGCGATCGTGCTAAAAACGCTAAATGACAACGGCGATGTAAGTAAAATTTATGGTAGAAAGGCACTTGGAATTTTGCTATTTCAAGATATTGCCGTCATCCCTATTTTGCTTATGATAGATATGTTTAGCTCGCAAGACGCCTCCATAAATGAGCTTTTACTAAAGACATTTACGAGTGCGGTTATACTTATCGTTGTGCTATTTTTACTTGGCAAATATGTCATCAACTGGATATTTTACAAAGTCGTTCAGACAAACTCTCAAGAGGTCTTCATCGCAACGATCCTCTTTCTAGTCGTTGGCGCCAGCACGCTAGCTCACTTCTTTGGCTTTTCATACTCTCTTGGAGCATTTTTAGCTGGTATGATGATGGCAGAGACGCAGTACAAGCACCAGATCGAGGTAGACCTCATACCTTTTAGAGATCTGCTTCTTGGACTATTTTTCATAACCGTTGGTATGCAGATAAATTTCGGCGTCATCATATCAAATATCTGGCTAGTTCTAGGGCTAGTCTTTAGCGTCATGGTGATAAAAGCGATCGTTGTCTTTGCTATCTTAAACATCTATCTAAAGCGAAGAGTTGCTGCTAAAACCGCGCTTAGCGTCTGTCAGATCGGTGAATTTGCACTAGCTGACTTTGGTCTGATGACTACTAGAAACCTGCTTGACGTTCAAACAGCTCAAATTTTCATCGCAGCCTCTGTTATATCTATGTTTGTGACACCTTTTATACTTAAAAAACTTGACGTGATAGCTGATCTTGTAGAGCGTGAGGTGGTAGTCGAGTCAAACGAGACCTTAAAGCCACAAAAACTAAAAAATCACATCGTGGTTTTTGGCTACGATAGGCTCGGTCAAGAGGTGGTTTTAAGGCTAAAAGAGACAAAGCTTTTATACATCGTGCTTGATAACGACATCAGCCTAGTTGAGCTTGGCAGAAGCCGCGGGGAAAATGTATTTTTAGGAAATGTGCTTCAAAGCAATACCCTTGAAAATGCCTGCTTAAACGACGCAGCAGCCGTTATCATAACAGTTAGCAACGAACAAAGAGTTGAGCTAATCGCACAAAAGATCAAAGACTACGGCGCAAATATCCAAACGATCATCAAAGCAAATGGCGAGGGCAACAAAGATATCTTTGGCGAGCTAGGCGCAAATTTCCACCTAATAAGCGAAGAGCGCGTCATGGCAAAAACCCTTGTTCATGAAGCCCTTCAATGCAAGATCGACCACGACGTAAGAGCGTAGTAAATTTAGCTTCTTAAAAAACGCTTTTTTGTTAAGTCTGTTTGAATAAATTGATAAAATTATTTGCAACTTTTTTGATTGTATAAGCAATAAGCAATATGAAGATGGAAACAAATAGCTTTACAGCTAAAAATTATTTAACTACACAAAAACATATAAGCCACTTGGTAATACTTTAAATATAGAACTAAAAATTGAAGAACTACTAAAAGATAAAACACAGAATTTATTACAATTTAAAACAAAAAAGCATATTAGACAATAATATGCTTTTTAAAAATAAATTTAAAGCCTAGCTTTGCTAGGCTTTTACTCATTTCTTAAAGTTTGAAGAACATTTACCTCTGTGGCTTTTTTGGCTGGGTAAAATGACGAGATAGCCACGATAAATACAGCTCCAACAACTATAAGCACAAGATCTATCGTTGAGAGTTCAAGTGGCAGTTTGCTTGAGCCGTAAACATCAGCTGGTAGGTCTATGATGTTGAAATTTCCAAGTAAAAATAGCCCCAAAAAGCCAAGCACTAAGCCAAATATAATGCCGCCTCCGCCAATGACTAACCCTTGATAAAAAAAGCTTCTTTTTATCTCGCCTTTGCTAGCTCCAAGCGCTAAAAGCAAGGCGATCTCCTGCCTGCGGTTCATCACCGTCATTAGCAGTGAGCTTATGATATTTAGCGAGGCAACAAGGATGATAAGCATCAAAACGATAAAAAGCGCTCTTTTTTCAAGTGCGAGCGCTGAGAAAAAGTTACCATTTTGCTCCCACCAACCAATGGCAACCATGCCAGCTGGAAGGACTTCGCGCACCCTTTTTATATCATCAAATGGCTTTTTTGAAAAGACATGAATGCCATCATAAACGCCATTTGGATAGTCTAAAATTTTCCTCAAAGCCTCAACCGAAGTATATGAAAATGCCTTGTCATAGGCGATGAGCCCAGATGTAAATGAGCCGCCGATGTCAAAGCGCTTCATCTTTGGCGTTAGCGAAAAGCCAGTAGGATCGGCCTTTGTAAAGATAAGCGTTAGTTTCTCATCATTTCTAAGTCTAAATTCATTTGCGATGCCGCTTCCCACCAGTATCTCAAAGCCACTTAGCTCCTTATCTTTTAAGGCCTCGTTTACGACCGAGTTTATCTGCTTTTCATCTTTAAAATTTACGCCATAGATTAGCCCACCTTCAAGCGCATTTGCCGAGCGGTAAATGACCTGCGTGCTTATAAATGGACTAAATTTAAGATCGCTAAATTTTGCCTTTAGCTCATCTACAAAGTTATCATCGATCGAGCCTTTAAAGGCGCTTTGAATGGTTATAGGATAGTTCATCGTAAAAAGTTTGCGCTCAAATTCTTTATCAAATCCATTCATAATAGCCATCGCAACGATCAAAACCATAAGCCCGATACTAACGCCCAAAAATGCGAGCAATGCGCTTAGGGCGATAAATGGTTGAGTTTTATCAAATCTTAAATATTTAAAAAGTAGATACTTTGGTAAGCTTGTCATCAAATAGCCTTTAAAAGATTAAGGCGCTTTGGCGCCTTAAAAGTAGAAATTTAAGCAAATATGCCTTTTTTAGGGCCACTTTTGCCGTGGCAATCTTTATATTTTTTACCGCTTCCGCAAGGGCATGGAGCGTTTCTTGGTATCTTTTTTTCTGGCGTGAAATTTTCATCCTGGTTGTTATAGTTTAGAGGCTCACTTTCAGCATTTTGGCTAGCTTCTAGCATCATCCTAGCTTGCTCTTCTTGCTCCTCGCGGCTCTTAAATCTCACAACTTGAAGCGTTTTAACACTCTCAGTTTTTAGCCTAGTAACTAGCTCCATAAAGAGGTTGTAGCTCTCTTTTTTGTATTCAACTAGCGGATCTTTTTGATTATACCCTCTAAGACCTATGCCAGTTTTTAAGATATCCATCTGATAAAGGTGCTCTCTCCACGCATTATCAAGCACTTGAAGATATAAAATTTTCTCTATATCTTTTCTTTGCTCTTCGTTTAACACGCTCATCTTTTCGTTATATCTAACTTCTAAAATTTGGACTATTTTTTCTATCAGCTCATTATACTCTAGCCCTTTTAGCTCATTCTCATCGATCTGCTCGCCGCAGTCAGCAAGGATGATAGAGCATAAATTTTTGATATCAAAGTCATCTTTCAAGCCACCATGGAAAATTTCAGCCGTATCTAGTAAATTTGTAGCGTATTCAACTCTATTTTGAGCTATCTTTTCGCTCATATCGTAATTTTTATCAAGTAGCTCGTCGCGGTATTTGTAGATAGTCTTTCTTTGCTCATTTGCCACGTCATCATACTCAAGCAAGTGCTTTCTAGCCTCAAAGTGCAAGCTCTCGACTTTCTTTTGAGCATTTTCAACAGCCCTTGTCACCATGTGGCTCTCGATGCTCTCACCCTCGTCGATACCAAGCCTATCCATGATCGCTTTTATGCGGTCGCTACCAAAAATTCTTAAAAGATTGTCCTCTAAGCTTAGGTAAAATCTACTCATACCAGGGTCGCCCTGACGTCCAGCACGGCCACGGAGCTGATTATCTATCCTTCTACTCTCATGCCTTTCAGTGCCTATGATATATAGACCGCCAAGGTCTCTCACCTCGTCATTTATCCTGATATCAACACCACGTCCAGCCATATTTGTAGCGATAGTTACAGCGCCTTTTACACCAGCTTGAGCGATGATCTCGGCCTCTTTTTCGTGGTTTTTAGCATTTAGCACAGAGTGTGGGATTCCAGCTTTTTTAAGCATCTCATGAAGCACCTCGCTGCGCTCGATACTTGCAGTTCCTACAAGCACTGGCTGACCTTTTTCGTGAGCCTTTTTGACTTCATCGATGACTGCTTTAAATTTCTCATTTTGAGTTTTATAGATAAGGTCGTTTTGATCGATCCTCTTAACTGGCACGTTTGTTGGGATCGAGATAACTTCAAGATTATAAATTTGAGAAAACTCGGTAGCCTCAGTCTGAGCTGTACCAGTCATACCTGCAAGCTTTTTATACATCCTAAAGTAGTTTTGATAGGTTGTATCGGCTAGAGTTTGGCTCTCTTCTTGAATTTTAACACCCTCTTTTGCCTCAAGTGCTTGGTGAAGTCCCTCGCTAAAGCGTCTGCCTTCACTTAGACGTCCTGTAAATTCATCAACGATGACAACCTCGCCATCTTTTACGACGTAGTGAACGTCTTTTTCAAAGAGGTTGTGAGCTTTTAGAGCTTGATCAAGGTGGTGGCTTAGCACAGCATTTTCAAGGTTGTATAAATTTTCAACACCAAAGAGCTTTTCAGCCTTGCTTATGCCAGCTTCTGTGATCATTATCGTTCTATTTTTTTCATCTACTATAAAATCGCCCGTTGGCTTTGAGCCTGGTACGTTTGGATCAGCCGGAGTGCCTCTGGTTAGCTGTTTTGCGACTTGATCGGCTCTTATATAGCCATCAAGTGTGCGGTTTGTTGGGCCTGAGATGATAAGTGGTGTTCTAGCCTCATCTATCAAGATACTATCGACTTCGTCCACGATAACGAAGTTGTGGCCTCTTTGCACCTTTTGACCAGCTTCAAATTTCATATTGTCACGCAAGTAGTCAAAGCCAAATTCTGAGTTCGTGCCGTATGTTATGTCGGCGTTATACGCAGCTTGTCTTACTTCATCGTCGTATCCGCCACTTAGTATCACATCTACGCTTAAGCCTAAAAAGTTATAAAGCTCGCCCATTTGCGTCGCGTCACGCTTTGCAAGGTAGTCATTTACTGTTACTACGTGCACGCCCTTACCTGTCATTGCGTTTAAGATAACTGGCAAAGTCGCCACCAAAGTCTTACCCTCGCCTGTCTTCATCTCAGCGATCCTGCCCTCGTTTAGCACCATACCGCCTATTAGCTGCACGTCAAAATGGCGCATATTAAGCACCCTTTTGCTAGCCTCTCTAACGATCGCAAAAACATCATTTAAAATTTGATCTAAAGTGACTTTTTCTTCGACGACTTGGGCTTTAAGCTCGTTAAATTTTATCTTAAGCTCATCATCACTCATCTTCTCATAAGTTGGCTCTAGCGCGTTTATCTGCGCCACACGTTTTATATATTTTTTGACTTCTCTATCATTTTTCGTGCCAAAAATCTTTCTAAATACCGATGAAATCATTACTTTACCTTCCTAAATTTTTAAACTTTGGATCTTAGCATAGTTTAACTATTTATTTAATTAAACTGGGCTAGAATACGCCAAAAAAGGATAAAAAATGAGAAAATTTTTAATAGCAACTCTCGTTGCAGTTTACTCATTTGGCGCTAGCTTAAATTTCAAAAGCCTGCAAAGTGACTTTACTCAAACTGTCTTTAGTGAGGGCAAAAGTGTAAATTACAAGGGTAGATTTTACGCTAAAAGCGACAACACCGCACTTTGGATATATGAAAGTCCGACACCAAAGAGGATTTATTTTGACAAAGATAAAGTGGTCGTGATCGAGGATGAGCTTGAGCAAGCCATCATTTCAAAGCTTGATGACACGCCAAATTTGACGCAGGTCTTAGCTCACGCAGAGCAAATTCAGCCGACACTTTATAAGGCGATATATGACGGAGTTGAGTACTTTATAACGATCAAAAACACGCTTCCAACGACGATTGATTATAAAGACAAGCTCTCAAATAAGATAAAAATCACTCTAAGCAACCCAGTAAAAGACGCTCTCATCCCAAAAGAGACGCTAACTCCAGTTATCCCACAAGGTTATGACATCGTAAATCAATAAATTTGGCTAGCTTTTAGCCAAATTTACTCATTTTTCTCCGAAGTCTTTTCCAAATTCTTGCACATTATTTAGATCGATCGGCTTTTGCACCACGTCATTTGGATCAGGTGCGACGATGATCTCATTGCCTTTTTTCTTCTTTGTTGGCTGAGCTTGGCTCTCTTCTGCTATAGTTGGGTCTGAGCATAAATTTTGGCTTTTTATCGCTTTTATGATCTCGCTTAGCTCTAAATTATTTATCACTTTGATATTTAAAATAAGCACGTCATCGATGTCAAGCGAGTGCTTTTTGGCTGCGTATTTCATAAAAAGCTCTTTAAATTTCTCTTTTCCCATCGAAGTGAGGATATCCTCCACGTAAAAGCTGCCAACAACGACGTTTAGCGCATCAAGCACGTAAGCTTCGTTCTCCTCCACGTCACGTCCGACAACTTCAAGGTTCATGCTTATCTTTTTTGTTAAATTTTGTCCAGCTTTTGAGTAGATATCTGTTTGAAAGTCACTCACTTTTAGCACATCTGCAAATGCAAAAACGCCAAAAACAAGGCTTAAAAATAGCTTTTTCATAAACTCTCCTTAATATGCAAAAATACGTTTTCTTGGTAAAATTTCTTAACTTCGTCGTCAATTTTAACCACTTTTCTTAAATGCTGCCTAAAATCACTTTTCTTATCATAAAAAAGTTTTAAATTTTTAGGATTTACCGCGCGAGAAAGTGCGACGTAGAGCTGTCCTTTGGCAAAAATGTGGTTGATGTTGCAAATGAGTGAGTTTATGCTCATGCCTTGGGATTTGTGGATAGTTAGCGCATAGGCAAGCTTAAATGGAAACTGATAGAGCGAGGCTTGCACGTTCTCCTCGATCTCGTCCTCGTTTAAATTTAGCGCACAAAAATTATATGCGCACTTTTCTATCTCGCATATCTCACCGCTATCTTTTTGCACGATGACGCTTGAGATCACGCCTTTTTCTTTTAAAATTTGCATGATCTTGCCCTGCTCGCCGTTGTAATATTCTCCCCATTTATTTGAGGTAAAGATGATCTTAGCACCTATCTTCATCTCCAAATTTCGCGAGATATTTAGCGTGTTTGCCCACTTTTCAAACTCTTTTTTATCTAAATTTTCATCAACCACAAGCACGTCTGAGTTTGAAATTTCAAGCGGAGCATTAAGCGCAAGAAGCCTCTTTTGATTTAGCATCTCAGCCTCGGCGTTTCTGCCAAAAAGCACGCTAGTCTCGCTATCTGGCTCTATCACGTCCACTCGCAAGCTCTCGATGTAGGCTATCATCTCATTATCTAGCTCGCCAACTCTAAGGCGAGAGAGAATTTCGTAAAATTTAAGATCATTTGTGCGTTTTGAGACTAGCAGCTCGACATTTGTAAATTTCATATCCTCCCACGCACTGGAGTTAAAGGCGTATAAAAAGTTAAAAAGTTTGTTTTCGTTTTGCTCTTTTTGCACGGGTGGGAGCTGATAAAAGTCGCCCACTATAAGCACTCTGCCTTTAAATTTAGATGTAAGCAAGCGGTATCTTATCATCTCCATAACATTTGAGCTAACCATCGAAATTTCATCGATCACCAGCAGATCGCAGGCATCTAGCATATTTCGTAGCTTGCTTAGCTTATCTTTTTGGCGGTAGTCAAGCCGTCTTAGCTCCTCGTAGTCCTTGCAATAGCCAAATTTAAAAAAGCTATGTAAGCTCACACCACCAAGGCTAACAGCACTTATGCCAGTTGAGCCAAGGATGACGACATTTTTAAAATTTTCTTTGTAGTGTCTGATGATAGAGGCGGTTAGATAGCTCTTGCCAACGCCACCGCCACCTGTTAAAAAGACATTTGAGCGAGATAAAATTTCTAAAATTTGATCTTTCATCTACTCAAACATCTCTGGGCGATACTCAAAGTGCATCGTATCAAAGTGCTTCCAGCGTCCGCCCCAGATAAATTTATGCTTCTCAAAAACTCGCACGATCTTTTCAGGGATTAGATTTTGATAGCTCTTGCTCCACTGCCAGTAGTGGCTCTTTTTGACATTGATATCAACTGCTATGCCGTAGCTGTGCGCGCTTGGGCGGTTTGTGCCAGCGATCACTCGCCACTTAAATGTCCCGCCTGGATCTTTTAGATATTCAAGCAAATTTGGATCGCTCTTTACCATCTCGTTTAGCTCATTGCTCACCTCTTGCAAGGCAGCTGCCGCGCCATTTTTAGAGCTAAATTTCAAAGGCAAATTTAAAAAATCCTTTAACCAGATGACATCTACTAAATTTGCCTTTACCGCACTCTCGCTTGAGCCATAAATTTTACCTAAAAGCTCGTAGTTTCTGCACCTGCCAGCATCACTTAAAGCTGTGCTAAGTGGCGAAAATGCAGCGTAATCAAGCGCGTTCATATCCTCTATATCAGCCCCAGCGCTACACTCTTCATCTTTTTGTTTAAAATCATCATAGACTAGGCTCGTGCCATCGCTAAATTTAACCAAATTTTCTTCGATCTTTACGCCATAAGCTCTTTGTAAAGCTGACATCTTTCTGGCCTTATCTAGCATCCCTTGCTCAGGTCTCATCACATTTATAGAATCAACCTTAGAAATTAGCAAATTTGCATTTTGTATGTCGCTTCTATTTTGTCCGATGTTTAACGTAGTTATAGCAGTAGCTCCTATCAGCGCTCTGCCGTTATTTGCAGTTTTTAGTCCCCAAGCGTCATGCACGACGTAGATATCATCACCCTTATATCCAGCATAGAGCATGATATGCCCTGGCAGATGCACGAGCGTGAGATATGGCACGCCCTTTTCTTTTATCTCTTTGCTCTTTGCTGCGTTGCTAAGACCTTTTAGGTTGATCTTTTCTCCCATATTTGCCTGCGCCCTTGAGTTTCTTGGCAACCACACGCCAAAGCTTGCTAGCAAGTCTTTTGTAAAAAGCGAGCAGTCTCTTAGCTTATCTACCCCGCCCCAACCATAAGGCTGAGTAAGAAGCGAGCTAAGAATTGTCTTTAAATTTGAGTCGTTAAATTTAAGTGGAAAAAGGGCGCTAAAAGACTTTGGGAGGACAAACTCCCTAAGCATATTTCTTACATAAATTTTGCCGTAGTAGTTTTTGTCATCTTGCGCCAAAACTGGCAGTATAGCGCCAACACGCGAGTAAAATAAAAAGTTTCCGCCCTTGTCATAAACTGGCATCTTGTCTGTTTTTATCGTGACAAAGCTTGATTTTTGATAGGCAAGCGCCTCTTCATCGCTTATAAATTTGATATCCTCAACCTTCACCCAGCCCCAAACCGCATCATCACTCACAAACGCCCACGCCCTATCTTTTGAGAGGTGCGATACAAAGAGCGGATGAGCGATGCTTAGGGTTGATTCTTGCAGATAGTCAAACGGATAGCCCTCGCCTGGGGTTTGTGGGTTTAAAAATATCGGCTCGTCGGTTGGGAAATTTCTTACAGCTGTGTTTGCTGAAGTTAGAGCGTAAGCTGAAATTTGCAAAAAGCCAGCGAAATTTGCATTCTCCTTTTGTGCGTCAAACCAGCTTTGAGGTATCTGCCTAAAGTTTGAGCCAAAATACTTTCTCTTCTCGCTTGGTTTATATACATTAAACGCCCAAAAAGCGTCATTTGGGTTAAATTTCACACCTCTTAAAGTAAAAACCTTAAATCTTCTTTTTAAAATTTCGTCCTGAGCAAAGCTCGCACTTTGCATATTTTGAGGTAGCGACGATGCATCTTGTTTTACTTCAAATTCAAGCAAACTGATGCGCTCATTTGGTTTATAGACATTTTCGTCTGGCAGGGCATTTTGCTGCTTATTTGGCTCTGGCTTTGTTGTCTGCGAACAACCCAAAAACAAAGCAACACTAAGTGCTAAAAATATACCTTTTTTCAAATTTCTTCCTTATCCTTAAATATAGCTTCGACGATCAAAACAAAGATATAAAACATCTTTTCATCGTTGTTTTTGCAAATTTGTTTCATCGTTTCGTTTTCGTCTTTGACCTTTATATCGTTTGATCTTAAAATTTCTGCAATATCTGAGCCAAATTTCTTTGAAAGCTCTCCCACTTTGACATCATTTAGCGCGTTTAAAAACCTAGTCGTGTTGCAGTCCATCTGCACTGGCTTATGCTTTAAGATATTTTTAAACTCAAGGCTTAGCTTTTTTAACTTTTTCTTCTTGACGTAGCTGTGAATGAGCGTTAAAACAACCAAGTTAAAGCCAAAGAAAATGTGCAAATTTAGCGAATTTTCGCTCATCTCTCCCTTTAAAAAGAGCACGCCGCTTGCAAAAAGTCCCACCACACAGACAAAAAGTAGCAGCAAGATGATATATTTAAAGATCACCTCGACCATGACGTTATCTTTTAGCCTCTCAAACATCAAGCCGCCCTATCTCATCTTCGCTAAAAACTAAAATTTCATTTTCTTTTAGCATTTTTGCCGCTACGCCGTCGCCTAAAATGAGCTTTTTAGTGAAGCTGCCATCATAAATTTGCCCACTCCCGCAGCTTGGGCTTCTAGCTTTTAAAATAGCCTTTTTACAGCCATTTAGCTTGGCTATCTTTAGGCAAATTTTAGCTCCATTGATGAAATTTTCGCTCAAATCTTTGGCACTTTTGGTAACGACTAGCCCATCTTTCATCTCGGCTGGCTCTCTTGGCGTATTAAGTCCGCCAAAAACCTCTGGACAGACAAAAAGCAGATGATATCTCTTTGAAATTTCATCTAAAATTTCCCTATCCAAAAGGTTATTTTCGCCGTTAAATTTGCAGTTTATGCCAACAAGGCAGGCGCTTATTAAGAGCTTTTCTCTCAAAGTCTGGCTTCTTTTAAAAGCTCGCTAGCATAAATTTCACGAAGTTTGCTTGAGATCTCGCCCACTTTTGCGCCGTTTATCGCCTTGCCGTCAGCATAAACCACTGGCAAAAGTATGAGCGTAGCAGCCGAGATAAAGACTTCATCAGCGCTATAAACTTCATCCATGCTAAATTTACGCTCCTCTATCTTTAGACCGATATCTTTAGCGATCCTTAAAAGCCTCATGCGGCGAATGCCTGGCAAAATTTCATTTGAAAGTGGCTTTGTGATGAGTGTCTTATCCTTGATGATAAAAGCGCTCGAGCTACAGCCCTCGGTAACAAAGCCGTTTTCTACCATAAAGCCCTCGTCCGCGCCCTTTTTGTGCGCCTCATTTTTAGCGTAGCACTGAGCTAGAAGCGAGATCGATTTGATGTCGCGCCTTTTCCATCTGATGTCCTCGACGCTTACCACTTTTATGCCTGTTTTTGCGGCGGGGTTGTTTAAAATTTCACTCTCATAGCAAAAGATAAAGACGCTTGGTGTTAAATTTTCCATAAAATAGAAATTTCTAAATGCCACGCCTCTTGTTACTTGCATGTAAATTCCGCCCTCTTTTAAGGCGTTTTTGGCGATTATCTCATTTAAGATCGCTTCAAATTTATCTTTTTCATAAGGCAAGCTTATATCTATCTCATTTAAGCTTCTCTCAAATCTCGCCCAAAAGCCCTCTTTATCAACCATTTTTGAATTTATCACAGGCACTACTTCATAAATTCCATCGCCAAATATAAATCCCCTATCAAACGCACTAACTTTTGCCTCATCTTTTGGCAAAAACTCGCCATTTAAAAAGACCGTTTCTAAAGCTTTATCTGCCATTTTTAGCTCCTTAAATTTTGGGCAAATTGTATCTAATTTTGTTTGAATTTATAGATTCTTAGATATAATGAGACGAAATTTTTAAGGTAAAAAGTCTATAAAAAATGAAAGAAAATCTAAGAAACACTATCATTAAAAATATTTTTTTCGTCTCAAAACAGCCAGTTTTATTTAGAGATTTGCTAGAAGCAAATGCCCTTTTTAACGAAGGTATGCTAGTTGATGGCGCAAAGCTAAATTTTAGATTTAACCACGTGAAGCTCTATCAAATTTACGCACTCATCTGCTTTGTCGTCTTGTTCCCTCTTCTTATCATCACGCACCACTTTTTAGCAAATACTGACGCTCACATCTCAATAATAGCAACCACGATCGTCACTTCAGCTGTCTTTATCGGTTTTGATATGTTTAAGGTTTGGGCTAGAAGAGAGATGAGCGAAGAGCTTATAAAAAATGCTTGGAGCGTGCATTTTCCATATTTTGCCTATGAAAAGTATTCAAGTAAGGTTGAAGAAATTTACAACACCGCTCTTAAAAATGACGTTTCAAAAAAAGATTTAGAACAATATATATATGAAAAGCTAATTTCTCAAAAAGAGAGCGCTGAGTAAATTTCATTTTGCCCTAAAGCAACTCGTAAAATTAGCTTTTTAGCGTTTTCGTCTTTGCAAAGTAGTTTCGCTTCTATATCATTTATGAAGTAATATGGAAGCTTCTTGATCTTTTTATCTAGCATCAAAAATCTATCTGAGATGATTTTTACATCATTTTGCAAGGCATTTTTCTCTTTTAACTCATCTAAATTTAAATAATTTCTAAGTTTAACTAGATCGCTATTTATATCATCAAGCTTGCTGGCTATAAATTTTGCATTTTTCATACTATCATCGTCTAAATTTTTACTAACTTTTATGGCGTAGTTTAGCTCATTTAGCGAACCTAAAAGAGCTTTTTCATCTGTGCTAAAAGCATCTTTGTTTGACTCATTTAGAGAGATTTGCACTAAATTTCTAAAACCTATTAAAGCACTACTTAAGCTATCTTTTATAGTTGTATAATCATTTTTCCTAGTTAGCAAATATGTAGCAAAAACTATCAAAAAGCCAGCCGCCACGTCAAGTAATCTATCAACCATAAGAGCTAAAAAGTCTCTTTTTATAAGCGAAAAAATGGCTGTAAATTCAAACATAAAAGCCGTTGCAAAGACGATTTGTTTGTAGGATTTAAGATAATAAACCAAAAACATACCGATAAAGACAACCACGTAAAATGCGTATGATTCACCCATAAATTGCACAAAAACAAGCGCGATAAAAAAGCCGATAACTCCGCCAAGAAGGCTATCTCTGCCAGCATTTTTTAAAGCATCTTCGTCACTTTTGTTTAGGCTCATCACAGCTATGGCGATCCAAATTCCATGATTTATATGCATAGCCTGCGCTATAAAAATGGCTAGCGACATACAAATGGCAAGCCTTAAAGACTCTTTTACTATTTCATTTTTTAAATTTATCTTTTTAAGCGCCTCTTTTAGCGTGATCTTTTTTGTGGTATTAAAAGATAGCTTATCCTCGCCGCCCTCTTTTATAAGCAAAAATTTATCATAAAGCACGCCAAGCGAGCTTGCAAAAATTTTAAAATTTGAGTTTTTAACTAAATTTAGCGCTTCAAATTTTAGCTTTGGAGTTTGATTTTTAAAGATCTTTTTAAGTTCAAAAAGATTGTAAGCGATCTCATTTTTTACCTCATTTAAAAGCGCTTTGTCATCGATCCTTTCAAACGAAGCGCCTAATGTTTGAAGCAAAACGGCGATCTCTTCAACTTTATAAAAATAAAATAGCGCCTTGGCTTGATTTCTAACTAGCTTAACATCTTTTATCTTTAGGCTTTTATTTGAGAAAATTTCTTTTGATTTGTCGATCAAACTCATCAAATCTGCGATACTTGCGTAAAAATGGCTCGTGCTAAGCGCCTTACTCGATAAGATGGCGTTGTCTAGTAAAAAGCTGATGCTCTTTTTGGTAAATTTGCCGTATTTGCCAAAGTTTTCAAATTTTATGATGATGCTTAGCACGCCAGCAAGCACCAGACCGCCGATACTATCAGGCACATTTAGCCCAACTGCGGCCTTTGTCACAAAGGCAACTAGCCCTGTTGCATTTACGGCGAGTAAAATTTTGTTTAAATTTGAGCTATAAATTTGACTAATGCCTACCATAAATATCCAGACAAATACGATAAGCGAGAGCCAAACACCAAGGCTGATAAATGGATCAACAAAGGGCATAAAAGCGCAAGAAAGTGCGATATAAAGTAGTAAAAATGCAAATTTGCTCCTATCTTTGCACTCAAGCTCGCCAAGAAAGAAGATACCCATTGTGATATTTACAGCCATGATGGCGCCACTTAGATGAAAGAAGTAAAAGCACAAAAAGCAGTTAAAAGCTATGGTAGTGGCAGCTTTTAGCGAGTAAATGAACTGAAAATTTGCAGGGTCGTAGTGGTGGATGAAACTTTTAAATTTCTTGATTATTTCCATTGACGCTCTTGCATATTGTTTAAAATTTGATTTTTATAACGCAAATTTTCAAGCTTTATGCTAAGAGCTCTGTTTTCTTCAAGGAGCATATCTCGTTTGCCGCTGATATCGGCGATATCTCTACTTATGTAATAAATTTGATTTGCTATGTAAATTTTTGGCAAAAATAGAGCCAGTGCTATAAAAACTGCTAGATAGACCATCACTAGCGTCTTAAAGCTTAAATTTACCTCACGTTTTTGCTCCTCGTCGTGAAGTGTTAGTAGCTCTTCTTTTTCTTGCATCTTTATCCTTTTATCTTAAAAACACGCAGTTTTGCGCTCTTGCTTCGTGAGTTTTGCGCTAGCTCACTTTGGCTTGCTGTTAGCGGCTTTTTGGTTAAAATTTCGCCTAACTCATGGTTATTTCCACACTCACATCGATAAACTCCAGGCGAGCAGATACAGCTCGTTGCCCACTTTTTAAATCTCTCTTTTACGATCCTGTCTTCAAGCGAGTGAAATGTTATGATTGCAACCAAGCAATCTTTAAAACCGCCCTTTTCTATGCTATCAAGCAAATTTGTTAGCTCATCTAGCTCGCCATTTACCTCTATCCTGATAGCCTGAAAAGCAAGTATTGCAGGGCTAACGCCGCGTCCTTTTATCTGTGCTGTGCCTATTATGTTTGCAAGCTCTTTTGCACTCGTTATCTTGGCTAAATTTCTAGCATTTATTATCTTATTTGCGATCCCAGAGGCATTTTTTAGCTCACCATAATCCCTAAAAATCCTAACTAACTCATCAAACGAGTAGTTATTTACCACGTCATAGGCGCTAAAGGCTCGCTCTTTATCCATACGCATATCAAGCGTGCTTGAGCCAAGACTAAAGCCCCTATCATCTTTATCTATCTGCAAAGAGCTAACGCCAATATCAGCCAAAATTCCTCTAACATTTGAAATTTCATCGCCACTAAGCTTACTAATAAGCTCAGAAAAATTGCTCTTATAAATTTTCACTCTACTGCCAAATGGCTCAAGTTTTTTGAGCGAGAAATTTATAGCTTCGTTGTCTCTATCGCAGGCGATCAAATTTAAATTTTCATTTTGAGACAAAATAGCACTAGAGTGTCCAGCATATCCAAGCGTACAATCTATAAAATTTCCACGCAGGTCTTTAAAAAAAGATAAAACTTCGTCAAGTAAAACGCTAATATGCGGACTTTGCAACACTGCCTCTTTAATGAAATTAGTGTGAAAATTTATCGAAATTTTACTTAAAAAGCTATCATTACATAAAATTTTACACAAATTTTAAGATAGCTTAAATATAATCACCCAAACATAGGAGAAAAAATGGACTTATTGCACTCAACAAATGAGATAAAAAAGATATCTCTTTCGATGTTTAGAAAGAATTTTTTTGGTGTTTTTCATGGTTCTATCTCGGCAAGGGTAGAAAAAAATCAATTTATCATCAACAAGCAAAGTGCCATTTTCGACGACCTAAAAGATAGCGACTTGACGCTTCTTTCATCAAAAAAAGACTACCGCTGGAATGATGCAAGCTTAGACGCTGATATACACTTAAACATCTACAAAAACATAAATGAAGCAAAATTTGTCTGCTACGCCATGCCTCCATACGTGACAGCTTATGCAATGAAACATGAAAAGATTACACCAAAAGACTATTTTGGATGTATGAGATTTAATGAAATTTTAGTCTATGATCCAAAGCAGTTTGACGACTGGTATGAGCGTGCTGAGACAGAAATTTATAGAGCGATGATAGAGAAAAATACTAACGTCGTCGTGATCAAAGGATACGGCGTTTACGCGTATAGTAGGAGTCCTCAACTGCTTGCAAAAGATATAGCTTTGTTAGAAAATAGCTGCAAACTACTTCATTTTATCGGTGATTACAGCGATTTTAACATTTAAATTTTTGCTAACAAATATAAAAAATGTTAGTAAAAATTTAGCAATAAACGTTTTTATAAAGCCCCATTTTAAGCTTATTTAAGCCAAATTTCTATAAAATATCGCACAAGCTTTGTTAGTATTTTAAAGGAAGAACTTAATGTTATCTTGGATGCAAAAACATAAAAAATACCTAGTCGTGACAATTTGGGTAAGCACGATAGCCTTTGTCGGTGCTGGTTTTGTCGGCTGGGGAGCATACGATCTAAACAGCAACAGAGCTACTTCAGTAGCCAAAGTAGGACATAGAAACATAAGCGTTCAAGAGTTGCAACAAAAATACGATAGACTTTATCAGTACTACAACAACGTATTTGAAGGCAAACTAACTCAAGAGAAAGCTGAGGAACTTGGCTTAGAAAATGCTGCACTTCAGGCTGCTATCCAAGAGAATTTACTATTAAATTTTGCAGATGACATCGGTCTAAGCGTTAATAAAGATGATGTTTTAAAATATATAATCGTCGATCCAACATTTCAAAAAGACGGCGTTTTTGACAAAAATTTATACTACGATGTGCTAAGAAGAGCTAGGATAAATCCAACTGATTTTGAAGATAATCTAAAGCTAACTATTCTACTAGACAAACTTAGAACTATTTTAAATTTACCTGCTAGCAAAGAAGATATAGCTATGATGGAAGCTAGCTTTTTTATGCAAGATAAATTAGCCGTGCAAATAGTAAATGCTGATCAAAACGAGATCAAGATAGATGAGAAAGAGCTAAAAGATCTTTGGGAGATAAATAAAAATAACTATATGACAAAGACACTTTATGGCATAGATACATACTTTGTCGAGTCAGAAAAAAGCGATGCAAACGAAAGCGTTTTAAAATCTTACTATAATGAAAACCAAGATAAATATAAGGGATCTGATGACAAAATAAAACCTTTTAGCGAGGTAAAAGCTGAGGTTAATAAAGACTATAACATAGAGCAAAGCAAAACCAACGCTTTAGAAAAGTATGTCGCTGTCAAAAAAGCTGAACTTGCAACCAATGGTTTTATAAGCGTAAATGAAGACAATGCTACTTTTTCACTTGATGAGATAAAGGGTGCAAAAGTTGGCGAAGTGATAAAACCATTTATCTACAAAGATGGCTATTTAATAGCTAGAATAAAAAGTATAACTCCTCCACAACCTATGAGCTTTGAACAAGCAAGAGCCAATGTGCTTGAAATTTACAAAAATAAAAAAGAAAAAGAAATTTTAACAGCAAAAGCAAAAGAGACTCTACAAAACTTCAAAGGTACAGATGTTGGCTTTGTTAGTAGAGAGGTAAATGGCTCTATTGCAGGCTTAAACGAGAGTGATACGAGAGCTTTCGTCTCTCAGCTTTTTGATGCTAACAATACAAAAGGTTATGTTATATTAGATGACAAAGCCGTAGTCTACGATATTTTGGAACAAAGATTGCTTACTAACAACATAAATAACAACTATAAGCAAATAACACAACAAAATGTTGCAATGCTTAAAAACAACGAGTTGATAAAAGATTTAACAAACAAACTTCTAAAATATTATGAAGTTAAAGAATATGTCAAAAGGTAAAAATTTTGAGTACTAGAATTTTAGGCATAGATGTCGGATCATTTCAAATTTGTGCTGTTATAGCAGAACAAAATAATGATGGCATAAAGATAATAGGAATAGGCACAGAAAAAGCGCAAGGTATAAAAAAGGGCGCTATAAACAACATTGAATTAGCTGCAAAATCTATAAAAAATGCACTCATAGAAGCGCAAAAAGTTGCAGGTACACACTATGAAAGAGTAGTTGTTTCAATATCAGGAAAATATACTAAAAGTGTAAATAGCAGTGGCGTAGTAAATATACCAAATCATGAAATAGGCATAAAAGAGATAGAGCGTGCTATGCAGATGGCAGATCACAATGCCGAGACTTCACCAGAATATGAAAAACTTCATGTCTTACCTTACAACTTTAAAGTAGATGGACAGGAATTTATAGAAGACCCTATCGGTATGAATGGCACTAGACTTGAAGTGCAAACACATATCATAAGTATTCAAAAATCACAACTTAGCAACCTAAGAAAAGCTGTAAATTTAGCAGGCGTGCAGGTTGATAACGTAGTTCTTTCTGGTTACGCTTCAGCCATAGCAACACTAACAAAAGATGAAAAAGAACTTGGCGTTGCGCTTATAGATATGGGCGGCGAGACATGTAATATGGTAGTGCATGCTGGAAATTCACTAAGATACAACTCATATCTACATGTTGGCTCTGCAAATATAACTATAGATCTTTCAATGGCGCTTCATACTCCTTTGCCAAAAGCTGAAGAGATAAAACTAGAATATGGCAAGCTAGTAAATAAATCGGTTGATCTTATCGAGCTTCCAAGACTTGGAGATGAACAAAAAACTCACGAGGTTTCACTTGATGTTATATCAAATGTCATCTCAGCTAGAGCAGAAGAGACTGTGATGGTACTTGCAAATATGCTTGAAGATAGTGGATACAAAGACCTTGTTGGTGCTGGCATAGTACTAACTGGGGGTATGACAAAACTTGATGGGCTAAAAGACCTAGCTTCTGCGATATTTGACAACATGCCAGTTAGGATCGCTAGGCCAAAAGAGATGGACGGTTTATATGAAATTTTAAGAGATCCGGCAAATTCTTGCGCGATAGGACTTTGCATGTATGGCGCTGGAGAATTTACGCCTTACGAGATAGACTCAGAAAAAAAGATGAGATACAAAGGCGAGTTAAGATCAAAGCCAAAAGCAAATTTCAATATTTTTGAAGAAGAGAAAAAAGAGAAATTTGAAGTAAAAAAACAAGATAAAGATGATTTTGAAGAAGGCATTGAGCTTGTAAATATGGATATAAATTTAGAGCAAACAAACAACAAAAACGAGCTTGCAAATATCGCTGATATAAGTAAACAAGAAAAAAAACCAAGTGCTTTAAAGAAATTTTGGCACAGCATGACACAACTATTTTGAGGAGAATTTTTACTATGAGCAACAGTTTCACAATCGAAGAGAACAAGAGCCTATATAGCGCAAAGATAAAGGTAGTAGGCGTAGGTGGTGGTGGTGGTAATATGATAAACCACATCATAAGAGAGAATCCAAATTTAGACATCGATCTAATGATAGCAAATACAGATGCTAAAGCACTTGATAATTCTCCTGCACACACAAAGATACAACTTGGTGAAAAAAAGACAAAAGGTCTTGGTGCTGGTATGAGACCAGAAGTTGGCAAAGAAGCTGCACAAGAGAGCTATGAAGAGATAAAAAGCGCTCTTGAGACTTCTGATGTTGTGTTTATCGCTTCAGGTCTTGGTGGTGGCACAGGCACAGGTGCTGCTCCAGTTGTTGCACAAGCTGCAAAAGAGATAGGTGCGCTAACCGTTGCTGTTGTGACTATGCCTTTTTCATTTGAGGGTAAAAAGCGCAGCAAACTAGCTGATATCGGTCTAAGCGAGCTTAGAAAAGAGAGCGACTCTATCGTTATCATACCAAACGACAGACTTTTAACTTTGATAGATAAAAAATCAGGTATCAAAGAGAGCTTTAAAATGGTTGATGAAGTGCTTGCAAGAGCAGTAAATGGTATGTGTTCTATCGTGCTTGACTCTGGTGTTAGCGATATCAACCTTGACTTTGCTGACGTAAAGACAGTTATGAGCCACAGAGGTCATGCTTTAATGGGCGTTGGTGAGGCTTATGGTGAGGGTGCGGCTCAAGAAGCTATCAAAAATGCTATCCAATCACCACTACTTGATAATATGAATATAAACGGAGCGCTTGGCGTTTTAGTTCATTTCAAAATGCATCCAAACTGCTCTCTTGATGATCTTCATAGCGCGATGTCAATGATCGAAGAGGCATCTGATGATGATGCTGATGTGATCTTTGGTACAACAACTGATGAAAATATAGAAGACAATAAAGTTGAAGTTACCATCATTGCAACAGGTTTTAAAGGTACTGAAAAAGAAAGCGAAGAAAAAAAAATAGCCCAAGAGCCTGAAAACGATCTTCTAAATAAAAATATCGTTTTAAAAAGAAGAGTAAGTGGCGGATATAACAGTGATGAGTACATCTCTCAACTAGATATCCCATCATATCTTCGTCACCAAATGGACTAAGTCCTAACTAAAAATTCTCCTGTTAAATTGCAAGATTTTTCTTGCAATTTATCTTTTCGTATCTAAATTTAAACTATCGTTTTGCAGATACCTGAACTCTAATATCTTTATTTTAAATTCCCAATATATTTTTAATTTTTCATTGATATTAATTTATTTTTGACTACTCTATAGGATAAATTTACAAATTTAACAAAGACTTTATGTAAAGTTATATTAGATATCAAAGCTATAAAAATGAGATGAAAGTGCGATTAATTCGTAGCTAGAGTGAGTTTTGCTTAAGATCAAAGTGTCGAAATTTTCTTTACGTTACTTTACAAAAGCTTTACATCTTTTTACAAAATATTTTAAAAGCCATTTAATGGGCTTTAAAATCACATATCTTAATACCTTATCTACTATATTAGACCCTAACGTTACCATCTTCATCTAGTTTGTAGCTTTTGATAGTCTTTGTTGATGCTTATGATATAAAGCACGCCCTCAGGGCTTTTGTAGTAGTTTTGCCATGAAATTTCCACACTTTAAACACCCCAATACAAATTTAACTAAACTTTTTATGCAATTTTTAAATTTAAAGTAGAAATTTTAGAAAAAGCTAGAAATTTGCCAGTTAAGCTAAATTTCTAGCCAAATTTATTAATTCACTCCAAGTTGTGCTTTTACAAAATCGCTTGCCATTTGAATATTCCACTCAGGCTCCCAAACTAAGTCGATCTCGCACTCTTTTACACCCTCCACACCAAGCACAGCCGTTTCAACCCAGCCAAGTATCATCTCGTGAAGCGGACAAGACTTAGTTGAAAGTGTCATCGTCACTTTTGCTTTGCCATTTTCATCGCAGCTTGCGTCATATATGAGCCCAAGCGAAACGATGTCAAAACCAACCTCAGGATCTACGATATTTGACAGAGCATCATAAATTTTTTCTTTCATTTTTTATCCTTTAAAACCAGTAAATTTAAAAACATTTATCATATTTAGAGCAAGCAAAATGATGCTTAAAGCCATAAAAATCATACTTGCATAGACTAAATTTCTCATCTCAAAGCTAACCGCCAAAGGATAGCACACAAGTGAAATGGCATTAAGTACTATGGCAAAATAAGCCGCCTTTTTTAATATCATCGCATCAAGTAGCGGCACTTTTGCTTTGCCAACAAATGGCGCCACATAGTGATACCAGATGAGAAATGGCGCGATCTTATATAGATGAGCCACGATAAAAGCAAATAAAAAGCCATATATCATGAAAAACGCAGCCAAATTTAGCTTTTCAAAAACCATAAAAATAGCAACGCAAAGCAAAGCAAGCAGCGAAAGAGCGATATTTACGTTCCAGTAATCATATGCCTTTCTCACGCGCCTTTTTAAGATGTAAAACGCCTGAGCTATAAAAAGTAAAGCCGCCACAGCCACTGCAAAAATGGCTAAATTTTCATCAATGCCAAGCAAAACTCCAGCCAAAATATAGCAGGCAAGTGAAGCCTTGCTAAGCGTAAATTTAAGATCATGCGCTAAAGCAAACATCGGTAAAAGCACGCTTGCAGCTCCAAGTATCACAAAAAATACAAAGCCAAGCACAAAATATACATGAAATTTTAACGTCATCATAAAATCAAGCATAAGCGTGCCGCCAAGTATCATCACTAGGCAAAATCCAAGCGTTATGCCAACTAGCAAAAATATCGCCGAGACAAAGAGCGCAAATGCAGCAAAGCTTCTTTTTTTATTATCCATAAAGCTAAGTGCGTATGTTGAGCCAAAAAATAGAAGCGAGAAAAAGAGCAAAACTCCGCCAATTTGCAAAATTCTAGTCTCGCCAAATATCATCGCATAACTCATAGCAAGCAAAGATAGGCAAAAGATTACTAAATTTAAAATAGCCCCTTTGACCGTGAAAAATGGCTTTTCTAAGATGACCGAGGTAAGCTGATAGAGCGCTCCGATGATGATGCTTATCACAAAGCCAACAAAAAATATATGCAAAAAGCCAGCCGTATTTAGCGAGCTTATCGCCTCAAAATCAGCGTAAAAAAACGCCAGGACGCTAAGTGCTAAGAAAAAAATACCAACGATAAAGTAGCCACCAACTAGCTTAAATGGCGGCGCATAGGTGTTTAGAAGCATTTTAGTGGCAAAGACTAGTGTCTATGTTTTCTATGCTCGCACCCTCTTTTAGGCTAAAAGTCATCTTCACAGCCCCGCCCTCAAGATCCTCTCGCTCCACATCAAAGCTCTTTTCTATCTTTGGTATGAGCCCAGCTGGAAATTTGTGATTTACCATCACGATCTTTGTGTTTTTATCGGCAAATTTAATAGCCAAAAGCGCATTTACCATAGGCTCAGGCGGCACGCAAGGACGTGAGTCAAAGCCAACAAAATTTACACCATTTTCATTAAATTTATAAAATGGTACGGTTGCACCATCGACGTTAAACTGCTCTGCGTTTTTAAAAAATTCACTCATTTTTTCTCCTTTTGATTTTGGAGAATTATACTCTGATTAAACTTTTCAAACCATTGATTTGCTTCAACAAAAGCTACTTTACGTAGGGGATAAACTCCTCGTATCCAAGCCTAGCCATATCCTCAAGCGGTATAAATTTAAGGCTAGCGCCGTTTATGCAGTACCTTAGCCCGCCCCTATCGCTTGGTCCATCATCAAAGACATGCCCAAGGTGCGCATCGCTGTTTTGCGACCTCACCTCAACCCTTTTCATCATAAATGAGTTGTCCTCACGATACGCAAGCGCCGTTGTCGTGATAGGCTTTGTAAAGCTGGGCCAGCCACACCCTGCGTCAAATTTATCAGCGCTTGAAAAGAGTGGCTTGCCACTGGTGATATCGACATAGATGCCTTTTTTGTTAAATTTATCATACTCGCTACTAAATGGCCTTTCAGTCGCCGCCTCCTGCGTCACGGCATACTGCTCACTGCTTAAATTTTTCTTTAGCTCATCTTTGCTAAGTGGCTTAAATTTAGCCTCATCATAAAGCGGTTTGCTCGCCAAATTTAGATCGATATGGCAGTATCCAAAAGGGTTTTTGTCAAGATAGTCTTGGTGATACTCCTCGCCTATGACGAAATTTTTAAGTGGCGCCACCTCAACCACGATCTTATCTTTAAATTTCTTTTGCTCTATCTTTATAAAACTCTCAATAACAGCTAGATCGTCCTTGCTAACATAGTAAATCCCGCTTCTATACTGCCTGCCGACGTCATTGCCTTGTTTATTTAGCGAGGTTGGGTCGATCACTCTAAAAAAATGAGCCAAAATTTCAGCCAAAGCGACTCTATTTTCGTCGTATTTTAGATAAAGCGTCTCGGCGTGATCACTCTCATGCAGCTCGCGGTAGCTAGTGCTTTCGCTCTTGCCATTTGCATAGCCCACCTTCGTATCTACCACGCCAAATATCTTTTTAAAATAGCCCTGCATGCCCCAAAAGCAGCCACCTGCTAAATAAATTTCTTTCAAATTTTGCCCTGCCATCGTCTGCTCCTTTATAAACTCATCTTTTGCTATCAAATTTACACCCAAAAATACAATAAAAACCAAGAGAAAATTTAATATCTTTTTCATGCAAGCTCCTTTTTTTTGAAGGATTATATAAAATTTAAAGTTACAAATTGTGAAGCAAGGGGCAAAGCGCCCCCTAAATTTTAGTGTAAAAAGTGTCTAACGCCAGTAAAATATAGCGACATGCCGTGCTCATCTGCAGCCTCTATCACCTCATCATCTCTGATGCTGCCACCTGGCTCGATGACGCATTTTACGCCGACCTTGCTAGCGATGTCGATGCTATCTCTAAACGGAAAGAACGCCTCGCTTGCAAGCACGCAGCCACTTAGGTCGATCTTTAGCTCTTTGGCCTTTGCCACGGCCGCACGTGCAGCATCAACTCGGCTAGTCATACCCATGCCAATAGCCACCATCGCGCCATCTTTTACATAAACTACGCAGTTGCTCTTCGTTAGCGCAGCCACTTTCCACGCTATCTGAGCGTCTTTTAGCTCGCTGCCAGTTGCAAATTTCTTGCTCATTTGCTTCATATTTTCAAGCTCTTCGTCTTTTACAAAGTCTCTTTCTTGAAATACAAATCCGCCATCGATGTGCTTAAAGTCAAATTTATCATTTGCTCGGACTAAAAATTTATTATCTTGAGTGAAAATTTTGATACGTTTTTTGCTCTCAAATACCTTTAGCGCAGCCTCATCGACATTTGCAGCGATGATTACTTCAACGTAAATTTCATTTATCTTTTTAGCTAGCTCCTCATCAAGCGTGCCATTTATCGCGACCACACCGCCGTATGCTGAGATCGGATCGCACTTAAGCGCTGCTACGTAGCTCTCTAGCAATGTATCTTTTACCGCAAAGCCACAAGGGTTCGCGTGCTTGATGATAGCCACTGCAGGTGCGTCATCAAAGCTAGTTGCAAGCATCAATGCGCCATTTATATCGGTCATATTATTAAAACTCGCCTCGCCTTTTAGCGCCCTAAAGTTGTTTGTAAAGAAATAATCAAACTCATAAAGTGCGCCTTTTTGATGTGGATTTTCGCCGTATCTGGTGTCAAAAACCTTGCTTCCAACGATAAATCTAGCATCGCCAAAACCGCCATTAAATCTATCATTCATATAGTTTGCGATCATGCTATCATATGCCGCTGTGTGCTCGAACGCCTTTATCATCAGCGATCTTCTAAACTCAAAATCATCGCTTTTCTCTTTTAGGCGCTTTAAAATTTCATCGTAGTCAAGCACGTTTGTAACGATAAGCACATCTTTAAAGTTTTTAGCCGCACTTCTTACCATAGCTGGGCCACCGATGTCGATATTTTCGATGATCTCGGCAAAGTCATCAGTCCTAATCGTAGTCTCTTTAAATGGATATAAATTTACGCAAACTAGGTCAATCCCTTCGATGCCGTACTCTTTTGCCTGAGCCACGTGCGTAGCGTCGTCACGTTTGTGCAAGATGCCGCCATGTATCTTTGGATGAAGTGTCTTTACCCTGCCCTCAAACATCTCAGGTGACGCCGTAAATTCGCTAACCTCAGTAGCTTTGACGCCCTCGCTCTTTAAGAGTTTGTAAGTGCCTCCAGTTGAAAGTATCTGCCAGCCAAGCTCTTCTAGCCCCTTTGCAAACTCTACAATGCCCTCTTTATCGCTAACGCTAAGCAACGCTCTCATTTTTTCTCCTTTAGATTGATTAAATTTATTTTACTTCTCCCGCCAAGCACATCGCTTTTTCAAGCACCAGTAGCCCCATGGCGCTATCTTTTTTGATATTTTCCTCAGTTATCTTTTCTAGTTTTTCTAAATTTGCACCACTTGTTTTTATAACAAAGTCTCTCTTTTTGACTAAATTTTGAAACTCACCGCCTGCAATATCCACACTAAAGGCGTAGCTTGAAATTTGTCTGCCATTAAAGTAGCTAGAATTTAGCACGCTTAAATTTACCGCTTCGCCTTTGCTAAAAGCTTCGCATAACGGTGCTTTTGAACTAAATTTGACTACCTTTATACCGCCCTCATCTGAAAAAATATACTCTTTAAACTCATTTAAATTTTTAGCTCTCACTGCCTTAAAGTCAGCCTCCACACCATCACTGCCAGCTAGGATGATACTAGCAGTGCTTGTCTTATTGTATTCGCCGATCTTTTTGCCATTTTCATAAAGTGTGCTATCTTTTAGCTCAAATTTGATCTCATTTCCATTAAGATCACTCACGCTTAGCTCCTTGCAGAAGCCAGCCACCGCTAGCAGCAAAATAATAAATTTTTTCATCTAAACTCCAAATTTCTCTTTTAGTCGTCCATAAGCCTCATTTATCTCCTGAAGCTTTTTGGTTGAGCGCTCTATCACCTCTTTGCTCTCGCCCCTGCCCATCAAAATGTCAGGGTGATACTGCCTTACTAGCTCTTTGTAGCGAGCCTTTACCTCTTCAAGAGTTGCATTTTTACTAAGTCCTAAAACCTCAAACGCATCGCTTTCTTGGCTCATATCATTGTGATTAGTCCCAAACCTCGAGCCATAGAAGCTATCAAATTTATAGATTATCTCATCAAGCGTCTCTTTGTCGATGCCAAATCCATAAGCGATATTTCTTATAACATCTTGCTCGCTTTTATTAAATTCTCCGTCTATATAGGCCAAATTTAGAAAAAAAGTGAGCCTAGCCACGCAGGTGTCGTAGTTTAGATTAAACGCGCGCTTGTAGTTTCTAGCCGTTTCATAGGCGTTACCAACGTTTTCTTTTTGGCTGTTATAGACCTCTTTTAGATACTCGCGCACGCCGCTTACGCCGCTAACTTTCTGGCTTAGATCATCAAGCACTTGAGTGATCAGTCTAGCCTCTAGCTCACTAACCCTGCCGTCGCTTTTAGCTACTTTTGCAAGCAGCGAGACTAGAAATTTAGCCTCATTTACATTTGCTTGTTTCTTGCGGTTACTACCTATTTGCACGCTCGTAAATAAAAATATCGCACCGCCTAATATCAGTAAAAATAAGACTCCAGACATATTACCACAAGTGATAGATAGTATTTTTTATCTTGCCATTTACTAGCTCATTTTTGCGCCATGAGCTCTCGTCGTTCATAACATTCCAGCGGCGCTCCTCAGGGCGATAAAACCAGTCTTTGTCGATCTGATAGTAAATTTGCTTGCCGTTTGTCTCGATGATGTTTGCGATGTTGTTATCGTGATAGCTATTCTCATCATAGTCGGTAAAGGCGCGCTGTCCCATCTCCGAGTAAAGCAGCGTTAGCTCCTGAAGCATCTCGTTTAGATCATCATCCATTTTCTTGACATGCAGGCCGATCTCCTGTGCCTCACGAAAGAGTATCGGATACTCGTGCGCTGGGTAGTCTGCGTTTAGCCTCTCAGAAATTTCAACGATCTTTTTGTCATCATCTATGTGATATCTAAGCAACTCAGAACAAATTTTAAGCGAGAGCGAGCTAGCACGATCAACCGCACCAAAAACTAGCGGATGGATGTACTCATATAGCGAGTTATAAGGGTTTGTGTCGTTTGGTCTATCCTTATCCTGCTCTTTCCAAAGCTTCACCACACGGCTAAGCTCGTCCATCGAGACGCTAACAAGCTCGTTGCCCTTGTTTGTAGGGCTTAGCTCGTGTTTGAGGGAGGTATCAACAGGCGTTAGATAGGCAAGTGGTCCCATCACGATCTCATTTGCACCAAGTGCCATCATAGTTGCAGCTGAGGCGCAGTTTGATGGGATCAGCGCTATTAAATTTTTACAGTAGTTTCTAAGCGTGCTAATGATCCTAAGTGCGGCTATACCGCTTCCGCCATCACTTTTTATGAAAAGATAGGCAGTGTCTATCTTTTTGCCCTTTAAAATTTCATACATAGCACTAGCATCGTTGCCGCAGACATTACCAGCGTTTGAGTTGTAGTAGGTTATCAAAGGGGCATTTAGTCTCTTTTCGATCGTACTTATCAAATTTTGTGTATCACTAAAGAGCACTGGCGGTTTTGCCACGCCCTTTTTCTCGTTTTGCTCTACTTCCTTTTCTCCGCTTGCTTTTTGAGATTTTTTAGAAAACATCCCTTAGTCCTCTTTTCTAATTATTTTTGCAAATTCACTAAGATAAATTTCTCTTACTTCCTCTACGCTCTCATCGATATCATTTAGCTTAAATCTCTTGCCCCCGCTAACGCCGATCTTTTCAAATTTCACACCAAATTTAACTGCAAGCGCTTCAAATTTAGCCTCATCTTGTACACCGACAACCGCTCTTGAAAAGCTCTCATCAAAGATGAAATTTGGCTCTTTAAATTTAACCTCGCAGCTAATGCCGATGTTTGAGATACTAGCCATTTTTGCTAGCGTGATAGCAAGACCGCCAACACCTACGCTATTTGCAAATTCTAAAATTTGCTCTTTATTTGCCTCGATCACTAAGTCCCAAAGGGCTCGCTCAGCTTTATAATCAACCTCTTTTAGCTTACCCCCAACCACGTTAAATAGTGCCTTTGCGTAGAGAGAAGCAGCAAATTCTCCACTTGTCTCGCCAAGCAAGTAAATCGCCCTGCCATCGCTTGAAAATGTGCTTTTTAGGTTTAAATTTGCATCTTCATTGACGCCAACTGTTACGATAGCTGGCGTTGGATAGACGCTAACGCCGTCAGTGTCGTTATAAAGGCTCACGTTACCGCTAACAACTGGGGTATTTAGCTCACGGCAAGCCTCTTTTATCCCTTCACATCCCTCTTTAAACTGCCACATCACCTCTGGATTTTGTGGGTTGCCGTAGTTTAGGCAGTCGGTGATCGCAAGTGGCACAGCACCGCTCATCGCCACCTTTCTACCAGCTGCAGCAACTGCTCTTGCAGCGCCAATTTTTGGATCAACAAAATTTGCTCTTGGATCGCACTGAGCAGCCATGGCGATCGCTCTGCCGCTCTCTTTTATGCGGATAGTCGCAGCACCCAAGTATCCTGGCTGTTTTATGGTATTTGTCTGGATATTTGCGTCGTATTGGTCGTAGATGAAGCTTTTATTTAGTACTTCTGGCTCTTTTAAAAGCTTGAAAAATGCCGTTTTATTATCAACATTATTTGGAATTTTTAAATTTGCTATCTCATCAAGGTATTTTGGACGTGCAACTGGGCGATCAAGCACCGGAGCTGCCTCGCTAAGTGGGCCGATAGGTATCTCACCTGCTAGCTCACCATGCCAGTAAAGCTGCATCACACCGCTACTTGTGACCTCACCGATGATCTCAGCGTCAAGATCCCACTTTCTAAAAATTTCAAGTACCTTTTGCTCAAAACCCTTTTTGGCGCATATTAGCATACGCTCTTGAGATTCGCTTAGCATTAGCTCATAAGGGGTCATGCCAGATTCACGCATCGGCACGCGGTCTAAATACATCTTCATACCGCTGCCACTTCTACCAGCCATCTCAAAGCTAGAGCTTGTTAGCCCTGCTGCGCCCATGTCTTGGATGCCGATGATATAGTCTTTCTTAAAAAGCTCCAAGCAAGCTTCCATAAGCAGCTTCTCGGCAAATGGGTCACCTACTTGCACCGTTGGGCGAAGTGATTTATTTTCATCATTAAAGCTATCGCTCGCCATCACAGCGCCGCCAAGTCCGTCTCTGCCGGTCTTTGAGCCCACGTAGATGACTGGGTTGCCAACACCTTCAGCCTTGCCGTAGAAAATTTCATTACTTTTGCAAAGGCCAAGCGCGAAGGCGTTGATTAGGATGTTGCCATTAAAGCTAGGATCAAAAGTAGTCTCGCCGCCAATTGTTGGGATACCCATGCAGTTGCCATAATGCCCTATGCCAGCGACGCTTCCTTTTAGCAGATATCTATGCTTTTTAGCTAGCTCGCCCTCGCCTCTTATCTCGCCAAAACGAAGTGAGTTCATGTTTGCAACAACTCTTGCGCCCATCGTAAAGACGTCTCTTAAAATTCCACCAACGCCAGTTGCAGCGCCCTGAAATGGCTCGATAAAGCTTGGGTGGTTGTGACTCTCCATCTTAAAAACAGCTGCGATCCCGTCGCCAACGTCGATGACACCAGCATTTTCACCAGGTCCTTGAATGACCCAAGGCGCCTTTGTCGGAAAGCCGTTTAGATATTTTTTGCTTGATTTGTAGCTGCAGTGCTCGCTCCACATCGCTGAAAATATGCCAAGTTCTAGTAAATTTGGCTCACGACCTAGAATTTTTAAGATCTCCTCATACTCTTCGTCGCTGATTTTATGTGCTTGTATGGTAGCTTTATCCATTGATGTAACCTTTTAAGAATTTTAAGCTATTTTACAACCTCGCTTATAAAAAGTTACTAAAAAGCCTTTTGGAATTTACTAAAACAAAGCACATTTGAGAGAATTTCGCCTTGACTTACAAGGTCGCTTTCGATAAATGTTTTGTAAAAATTTTGTGTTAAAGTGTCAGCTTTTATCTTCTCTTCATCTTCGCTTAAAAGGTTGAAATAATACCTCGTCTCTCTTAGAAAAAAGCCTTCTTTATTAGATATATCTGAGTTTAAGATCACCGCATAAAAGCCATTTTTCAAAGGGTGATTTGTCACGCTTTTTACTTTTATCACCTCTTTGTCACTTACAAAAGCTTCGCAAACAGGCAAGCTCTTTGTGCTATAAACCACGCTTTTTATAGTGCCATTTGAAATTTCATAAAATTTGATATTTTTTGCATTTATTAGCTCATCTATGTCACTAGCACTTGACAAAATAAGCTCATGGTTTGTGTCCAAATTTTTAACAAGCACCATTTGATCTGCTTTGCTACCTTGCATGAGATCGCCAAGAGCACTAAATTTGCTATTTTTGCTAGCCTCTTTTATCTCAGCCTTGCCGACGATATTTGCAAATTTATTAAAATCATCTAGGTTATTTTGAAGCTTATAAAATTTCATCTCATGCAGGGTTTCATTATTTTCAAGGTAGAGTAAATTTGACTTATCACTTGGCACTAAAATTTGCCTACCAGCGCACCCTGCAAATAATATAACAGCAGCTAAAAATAGAAATTTTGTCCTCATTTTCCACAACCAAGATAGATATAAATTTAAATGCTCTCTAGCGCAAATGGCTAGAGAGCGGTAGAAATGTTTTACGCTTTAAAAACTTTTTCAAGATGTGCCTCATACTCTTTTAGGTATCTTGGCAGCTCTGGCATCTTGATGACATCGCAGCAGATAAAGTGCGGAAGCGCTTTTAGACCAATAAATTCATTTGCCTTTCTAAAATGAAAATAAACCCCATCAACGCCGCGTGCCTCAAAAAACTCGTTTGGATCACTAAATGCCTCGGCTGGGGCATTCCAAGTAAGGCTTAGCATAAATTTCTTGCCATTTAACAAACCACCTTTGCCGTAGTTTTTAGTTGGATCAACCCTGTGTCTGCCATCACTCGTATAAAGCTTGCCATGGCCTGCTGTAAAGACCTCGTCGATATATTTTTTCACTATCCAAGGCTCACCCATCCACCAAGCTGGCATCTGCCAAACTACCGCGTCCATCCAGAGAAATTTCTCAACTTCAGCCTCAATATCATAACCTTGATCTATCACGGTTTGTTTTACCTCGTGACCCATTTTTGCTAGTTTTTCGCACGCAAGATCGTGAAGTGTTTGATTGAGCCTGCCATCTGAATGGCCAAATTTTTTGCCGCCGTTTAAAAGTAAAATTTTCATTCTCTCTCCTTTAAAAAGTGCAAATTTTAACCAAAAAAGTATCATTTTCCTAAACAAAAATAGCTAAACATCTCATCTAAAATTTCGCTTCTCACAAATGGCTTTGTGATGCTTGCAAGCGCCTTTATCGCGGTATTTAGCTCATAAGCAAAAATTTCTAGCTCATCTTCACTAAGTCTTAAAAACGCTCTTTTTAAAGCCTCACTCGCCTCTTTGCAGCTTAAAATTTGACGGTTTGAGCTTAGCATGATCTCATCGGTATCTTGCGTCTTGAGGTAGCCCTCAAGCTCTCTTAAAACTACACTCGTATCATTTTTTGCTGAAATTTTGATAGCACCATCTAGCTTGATGTCAAATTTAAACGCCAGATCGCTTTTGTTTAGGACAAAAAAGGCTTTTTTATTTGAGCTAGAAACGAGCCTAATTATCTCTTTATCTTGCTCGTCACTTAAAGATGAGCCGTCAAAGACAGCTAGGATGATGTCGGCCTCGTTTATGGCCAAGATTGAGTAGTTTATGCCGATTTGCTCGATCTTTCCAGCATCTTTTCTGATGCCTGCGGTGTCTATTATGCGAACTAGATGCGAGCCGATCTTGAAATTTTCTTCTATCCTATCTCTAGTTGTGCCAGCTTCGTCGCTAACGATCGCCCTCTCGTATGCCAAAAAAGAGTTTAAAATAGAGCTTTTGCCAACATTTGGCTTGCCAACGATGGCGATCTTAAAGCCATCGATCAGCCCTCTTCTTTGCTCGCTAAGAGTGGCTATGCGCTCTAGCTTCTCGCTATTTTTTAAAAGCATCTGCTTAGTCTGCTCTAGCAAATTTGCAGGCAGATCATCATCAGCATAGTCAATCATCGTCTCAACAAAGGCAAGAGTTTTGACCACTTCGCCCCTGATCTCACCTACGAATTTACTAAGATCACCTTGCATCTGGCGGGTCAAAATTTTAGCAGCGATCTCACTTTTTGAAGTGATGAGCCCTTGCATCGCCTCGGCCTTTGCTAGATCCATCTTGCCATTTAAAAATGCTCGCTTGCTAAACTCGCCAGGCATTGCCAGCCTAGCACCAGCTCTTATTAGCTCGTTTAAAATTCTCTCGCTCACCATAACGCCGCCATGCGTTTGAAACTCGACGATATCCTCGCCAGTAAAACTTGCTGGGGCTTTAAAATATATAACGATGGCTTCGTCTAAAATTTCATCATCAAGGGAGTAAATTTTGGCTAGTTTTGCGTATCTTGGCTCTAAATTTGAAAGTTTAAGAAGTTTTAAAGAGATGGCCATGGCGTCCTTGCCGCTAAGCCTTACGATAGAAACTGAGCCGATGCCATATGCTGTGGCAAGGGCTGCGATAGTTTCACTCATTTTTTGAAAAAGTCATTTACAACGACAAATTTGCCGTCATTGCCGCTTTTTATGCCGACATATTTATCTGGGAATTTCTCGCGAAGTTTCTCAAGCGCGATCTTGACTAAAACTCCGTCAAGCGGCTTCGTTTGGGCTCTACCGCTATTTTGTACGCGCTCGATCACGCCATTTAAGTATTGATCCATCATCGCTTCTTGATTTTGCAAAAACTGCGCGATCTCTAGACGGATAGCAAGGTTATATTTTGAATTTAGCCAGTTATAAAGCATATAAGATATCGCCTTGTATCTATAGCCCTCTTTGCCGATAAGTAGCGCCGCATCAGTGCCGTCAAGCTCGATAAGCACAGTCTCATCGTTAAATTTACTAACCTCTATCTTATCTATCTCAAAGCAGCTTGCCTTAAAAAGACGTGTCACACCATCTTTTATCTCTGGCAAGATCGCATCAAAGTCGATCACAACCTTCTCTTTTTTCTCTTTTGGTAAATTTTGAGCCGAGCTCTCTTCATCTGTTTGGTTGAAATTTTCGATGATTGATGTATCTAGGATATTTTTAGGAGTTTTGCTAGCTTGTGGCTCTTTTGATTCTTTAGTCTCTTTTTGCTCTTTTGGCTCATCAAGCCTTTTTATCACATATCCTGGCTCATCTGCCTCTTTTTCGCCCTTTTCAGCAAAGGCATCTTTTGCAAGAGCTGAGTTTTTCTCGCTTAAATTTGGCTTTTCGTTTTTATGCTCTTTTTGCTCAGACTTAGTCTCATTTTTCTCATCTTTATGTTTTTTAGGATTTCGCTTTTTATCATTATGATCGTGTTTTTTGCCCTGCTTTTTCTCTTCTTTTATGCTCTCATTTTCATCACTTTTTTTAGCAAAATTTCTATCATTTTTTGGTTTATACTGTGGTTTTGGCTGATTTTCTAAATTTGCCTCAATGATCGCTGTCTTTTTAAAAAATCCAAAAATTCCACCGCTTGGATGTTGCAAGACCTTTATATCAAGCTCAGTAACCGAGCAGTTAAGCTGCTCAGCTGCCTTTTGAAATGCCTCTTGGAGTGTATTTGCTTCTATTTTCATTGAGCCTTTACCTCCGCAGCTTTTTTATGTTTTTCAAAAAGTTTATTTACAAAGACTTGTTGAACGACTGAACAAACGTTATTTACAAACCAGTAAAGCGTAAGACCTGCTGGGAATGTCACAAAGAAAAATGTGAAGATCAAAGGCAAGAATTTCATAACCTTTTCTTGCATAGGATCGGTAAATGTCGTTGGTGTAAGCTTTTGCTGTAAAAACATCGTTAGACCCATCAAAATAGGTAGCACAAAGTATGGATCCATCACTGAAAGATCGTGTATCCAAAGTATCCAAGGAGCGCCTTTTAGCTCGATCGCATTTAGTAAAACGCGGTAGATCGCAAAAAATACTGGAATTTGAAGCAAGATCGGCAAGCAGCCGCCCATCGGGTTTGCACCATGTTTTTTGTATAGCTCCATCATATGAACTTGCATCTTTTGCTTATCGTCTTTATATTTTGTTTGGATCTCTTTTACCTTTGGAGCAAGCTCTTTTAGCTTATTCATCGATAGCATGCCCTTATATGTAAGCGGAAATAAAACTATCCTTATAACAAGCGTTAGCACAACTATCGCCCAACCCCAGTTGCCGATGTAGTTATGTAAGAAATTTAAGAAAGCAAACATCGGCTTTGCGATAAATGTAAACCAACCATACTCGATAACATCGTTTAGTCTCTCATCCATCGAGCTTAAAATTTTGTGCTCTTTTGGTCCGATGTAAGCACCTAGTTTTAGACTATCATTTGCCTTTACAAAGACGATAGGATTGTTATTTGCATCTTTATCCACAACAGCTTCAAATGGTTTATTAAATGAGTAAAAAAGCGTTGTGTAGTATCTATCAGATGCAGCAGCCATAGTTGTGCTTGCGTAGTTTTTAACCTCTTTTGCATCGCCATCTTCTATGATATTTAGGCTATCATCTGTATTTCTAAGCATGACGCCATGAATTGTGTAGCTATCTATCGCGATATTTGGCCTAAAGCCAGGAGTGATGAAATAATCAACGCTTTTACTTAAATTTACTTCGACTTCATAATGACCATTTGGGTAAAATTTGATATTTTTTGTGACCGTAACGCCATTTAAATTTTGAGTAAGTTTTATAGTTTTAGGCTCGCTGCTTGCATCTATCTCGCTAGCGTCACTGCTATATGCAACCTTGAAAGCATCGGCATTGAGCGTGCTATCGTTAAATCTAAGCTCAAGTGGTAAAGGATTTTGTGAAACAAGCTCGATTTTGTTGCCATCTTCTGTTTTGTACTTATCTTCGGTGAGATAAAATTTAGCAATCCTGCCTAGCTTATCTATCTTTGCTTCGTAGCTTTGACCTTTGATAGTAGCGATTATCTCGTTTGAAGCTAAATTTTCATTTGCTACTGGAGCATTTTGGTTTGTGTTTGGAGCTTTGCTTTGATCCATTGTTTGAGAGATCGTTGTCTGGTTTTGCTCTAGTGGAGCTCTTTTTGGCATAAAAAAGTCATATACTATAAAAAATACGATAGACAAAAGCGCTGCAAGAAGCAGTCTTTTTTGCATAGACATCTGTTCCATTTAATTTTTTTCCTTTAATTTATCTAATACTTTTACGACATAAAATTTACTATTTTGACAAGGGATAAACCAGAAATTTACATTTTTGGTATCGCTTTTTTGAAATATAAAACATGAGTTAAATTTTTTGCGGATGATTGGGTAGTTGATACCGCCTTTGAAAAGTTGATTGCATCTTAAAATTCGCATAAATGTTGCAAAAAAAGCAGAGAAAAAGCTGTTTGTTTGAAATTCCCAAATGGCGTATTGTGAGCAAGTCGGATAGTAACGACAGCTTTTTGGCAGAAGTATGGAAATATATTTTTGATAAAAAGCGATAAATTTAATCGCAAATTTTTTCATTTTAGACATCCCATTTTTTTTGTAGACCAGCTCAAATTTTTACAAATTTTGTCAAATGAAATTTCTGTAATTCCATTTTTTGCGACCATAATGTAAGTGCCATCTTTTAGCTCATTAGAAATAGAAAAAAAAGCAGCTCTTAAAAGCCTCTTTGCTCTATTTCTAACTACTGCTTTTCCCACTTTTTTGCTAGCAACAACTGCTAATTTTTTTTCAATTGTAGGCTTATAAAAAACTACGCAAGCGTCGCAGTGCCATTTGCTGGCCTCTTTATAAACCTGAGAAAATTCTCTCGAGTCACTTAGTGACTCAAAACCAGCTAAGCAGCCAATCTTTTTCTACCTTTGGCACGTCTAGCGTTGATAACCTTGCGGCCATTTTTAGTTTTCATTCTTAAACGAAAGCCGTGAGTGCGTTTTTTAGGGGTTTTATGAGGTTGATAAGTCCTTTTCATTTCTATCCTTAAAGTTAATATAAAAAGTGGGATTTTATCAAAGCAATACTTAAATTCCTTTGAATAAATCAGCCCTAAAAAACTATAATTTAAACTTTAAGTAAATCAAGTTATAATCCAAAAATGAAATTTCATAAAAATAAAGATCTCTTAGAAAAATTACTTTTTTTAAAAGCGATCGGTTACAATTTTATAGATGAAAATTTTCTTAATTTAAGCAAATATCAAGATTATAACAGCATAGACGAGCTAAATAGTGAGATAAAAAAGTGCTCTCTTTGCTTTTTGAGAAATAGCTCAAAGTGCGTTTTTACAGGCTTTGGTGATAAAAATAGCAAGATAATGCTTGTCTTACTTTGCAAAAAAGATGATTATTTTGAAGGCACAAGTGGCAAAATTTTGCAAAATGCTATAAAAAATGGCTTAAATTTAGAAAAAGATAGTGTTTATATAAGCTTGCTTTTGCGCTGTGAAATTTCAAATAATGACACGAAAAATCCAGCGCTAAAGAGCTCATTTGAGCTTTGTAGGCCTTATCTTTTAGAAGAGATAAGGCTTATTAAGCCAAAAATTATCATCACCTTAGGAGAGGAAGCTTTTATGCATCTTTATCCAAATTTACTCTCAAAGGGCGGATTTTTGGGCGTAAGAGGGAGTATTTTAAAAGATGATGATAGGTTTATAATGCCCACTTTTTCGCCAGAGTGGATCAGTAAAAACCCGAGTTTTGAAGAAAATTTTATAGATGATTTTAAAAAAATCAAGGGAGTGATATGAAAAGAATTTTTCTTTTTTTAGTTATATTTGTAAGCCTTTTTGCAGCGCAAAATGAGGGCTTAAGCCAGATGCAAGACGAGATGAACGCTGAGATAAAATTTGAAAGCAACATCACTAAAAACCAAAGCCTCTCAAGCATACCGCCAGCAAAGATCACTTACATAAATTTAGAACCAGAATTTTGTGATAGCTCTTGTCTAAATGAGCTTGCAAAGAGTGATATGTTAGCTAGTTTTATGGCGAGATTTGAGCCAGCAAAGATAGATGATAAGGCACTTTTAGACCTTTACACTTCACTTGGCGGAGAGATGGTTTTAAAGCTTGCGCAAAGCGATAAGATAGCAGTCATCATCCCTCAAAAGATTATAAAATCATACGCAAATGTCGTATCAAATGCCATCTTGAGCTATATCTTAAAGCAAGATGCAAATGTCGAAGTGAAATTTATAAATAGTAGCGACGAGAGTTTGCCTAGCCTTCAAAATGCATTACAAAACGCTAGAAATGAAGGCTTTATCTACTTTATAGCAGCCCTTACCCAAAATGGCGCAAACACGCTAAATTCTCTTATCTTGCCAAATGAACTCATCTATATACCAAGCGTTCATAGCTCTTTTGTGACAGCCCCAAAGCCAAATTTAATCTTTGGCGGAGTTGATTACAAAGCGCAAATTTCAGCCCTACTAGCTTTTGCAAATGAAAAAATAGTCGCCTTTGACGATGGCAGCGCGCTAGCACAAAAGCTAAACGAGTATGTGCGCATGCAAAGTAATGACTACTACGAGAGTTCGATCACGGGCAAAGATATAAATTTAAACAACACTTTAAGCAAAAAGTCTAAATTTGATGGTGCAAGCGTCTTTTTACATATCCCTGTCGTCAAAGCATCACTTGTAGCAACGCAGATGAGAGGCTTTGAGATAAAGCCTTACGCGCTTTTAAGCACACAGATAAATTTCTTGCCAAATATCTTTAGCGCCATCACGCAAAGAGATAGGCAAAACCTCTTTGTGGCAAATTCGCTAAATTCACTTGATGAGAGTTTTTTGGGGCTTGGAGATCTTTTTGGAGTTGATTTTAGATATTCGCAGATAGGTTACTCAAGTGCTTTGGGAGCGGAGTATATCTATACAAATTTCATAAACAAAAATGCCAGCAAAATTTTTACAGAGAGGGTTGAAAACTCACAAGTTTTATACGATGTGAAAATTTATGACGCAAAAAGCGATCACTTTAATGAGGTAAATTCGCAGGAGCAAAACAGCACAAGCGGGATTTAGCAGTTTTGCTTGCTAAAATTTAACCCCATTTATAAAGGCTTTCATGCTCTCATCTATCTTTGCTAGCCTGCCATCTTTCATAAAAGCTAGAGTGATGGTTGCTTTAAAGAGCACTTTTTCGGTATCTTTTTCATCAAATTTATAGATTTCTTGCTCTAAAACA
>CAUUIN010000007.1:0-41413 GCA_963545295.1 uncultured Campylobacter sp.
CCGTTTAGGACGATGAAATATTATTATTTAAATATAAATTTTAATGAAATTTTTAGTTAATAAAAAAGAAATTCTACGTAATACTAAAGTTAATTACGATATTTAGGCATTTGCTAATGAAATTTCTCTTTTTAAAATGTAAAAATATATGCTTTACATAAAAGAAAAAATCATATTTGAAATTCAAATTTTTATTACTATTAAACGCGGTTTATAATATTTATTTTAGAGTCGTAAAAAGGTATCTTGCTTCATGCGGTTAAAAGATCTATCAAATTTTAAAATTTCGTGAGCGAGTAATTTCGGCTCTAAAATTTAAGCTAAGCGGTAAGCGAAGCCAAATTTTAGTAGTCAATTCTTGCGAGTGAATGAAAGTTTTAAAATTTGCTTTGAGATATAAATTTACCAAAAGGGAGACAAGGGGACTTGAATTATGCTTTGCGGGCTCGCAACTGCAGAGCAGACACAAAGTCCGTCCCCTTATCCCCTTTTTAAATTCCCCTATCTGCTTGCAGTTACTAGGAGAAGCCCGAGTAAAACCCCCTTGCACGTTAGCGGTGCATGCAATGGTGCTATCTCGCTGCATGCGGTTAAAAGTTCTATCAAATTTTAAAATTTGCAAAAACTTTATAAATTTTAATTCTTAGGCACAAGCTCTAAGACATTGCAAGCTCGTTTGCTGCCCATCTTGCAAGCTTTATCAAGGGCATTTGCAGACAGATCAAAGCTCTGCTCTACGCCGTTTCCTTGTAGATATTTTGTAGCTAGCTCATAGCAAGCTTCACTGCTGCCATTTTCGCAAAGCGATTTAAAGAGCTCGTAAGATTTAACCAGATCTTTTTCAACGCCTAGTCCTCGGCCTAGCATGTCAGCATATAAAAAGCAAGAAGTTTTATCTTTGTTCTCGCACTCACTTGAAAGCTTTTTGGTAAAGCTCTCGCAAGATTTTGCGTCACTTTTGTTGATGCAGTTTTGCATATTTTCATCCCAGTTTGCACTTAGAGATAAAACAGCAAAAGCTAAAAATAAAATGGATTTTTTCATAAATTTCCTTAAGAGAGATAAACCCCCTTGGGGGAAAGGGGGTCATTACAAAAAGGAGGTTTCTTGTTGGACAAGTGGAATAATACAAGCCTCATCTAAATTTAAAACCAACTCTTATTTAACAAAAAACAATCAAACAAGATCTCTCTTGCTAAAGCCCAAATAGCCGCAAACTAGCAAGATCGCGCCAAGTACCAAAGGGTAGATGATCGCATAAGCTACGAAGGTCGCTTTTGAAAATGTGCCTAATATAAAGTAAGACGCAGTGCCAATGACTGCTAAATTTGGATCAAAAAGGCTAAGTGCTGCTATCCTAAAAAGCTCGATCGGATTTAACATCGCGATAGAGTAGATGACATACTCATCGACAGAGCTTCGCATAAGCAGCCCAATGAGCGCTAGGTCGATAAAAGCTAGCATGATAAGCCAGAGCAAAAACGCCACGCCTTGACCTGTTTCTTGGTTTTTGATAAGGCTTGATATGAAAAAGCCAAGCGACAAAAAGACGATACTTAGGCTAAAAAGTAGGCCAAAGTAAAGCACCAGCACGCCCCAAGGTATCGACACGCCCTTTATAAAGCCAACCACCACGCAAAGCAAAAGCGAAAACAAAAGCGGCACAAAAACGACAAATGTCCGCCCAAGCGCCTTGCCAAAGTAGTACTCTTTAAGGCTTAATGGGAAGCTTAGCACGTATTCAAGCAGGTTTGTATCTCTGTCTTGATTTATGCTTCTAACGGTTGAGATGAGGATAAATATCGGCACGATGATGACGCAAATTTGTATGAACAAAAGTAGCGCTCTTGTTAGCCCAGAAAAGCCTAGCACGCGCGAGTCGGTCACTCCGCTAAATAAAAATCCTATCATCAAAGCAGAAAAAAGAAGCGCATAGATCGCAAACCACCTTGAGCGAAACGACTCTTTGACGTCTAGTTTTGCTATTAAAAAAAGGTTATTCACTCTTGCTCCTTAAATTTTCTTCTTTGATGATCTTGCCAAGGTCCATATAGACGCATCTATCAAGCAAATGAGCGATCTCATCTATGCGGTGCGAGATAAAAACTAGCGTCTTATTTTGCGTGAAGTTATCGAGCAAATTTTTAAAAGACTCCCTTGCTTTTACATCTAAATTTGCCGTTGGCTCGTCAAACATCAAAATTTCGCTATCTTTAGCAAATGCGATGGCTATTAACATCTTTTGCTTCATACCGCCAGATAGTTTGTAAAACGACTTGTTTAAATTTGCATGCAGGTCAAGCTCTAAAAGCTTGCTAAATTTCTCTATCTCTTCAAATTTAACGTTTGAGCTTTTACAGACAAACTCGCAAAGCTCACGCAGGCTAAATTTAAGCGGTGGCGGGGTTTGTGGCACAAATGAGATAAACTTTAGCGCCTCTTTTCTATCTTTTAGGGTATTTACACCATTTATCGCGACACTTCCGCTATTTGGCACAAACTCGCCCAAGATGATACGCATAAGAGAGCTTTTGCCAGCTCCATTTTGCCCAAGTATCGCTATCTTTTCGCCAGCTTTTACATTTAGACTGACGCTATCAAGTATCTTTTGCGAGCCAAAAATTTTCGTTACTTCTTTTATATCTATCAAAAAATTTCCTTATATGAGTTTCTTAAAGCCGTTATCAAATTTAAGCGCATCTTGGTGGCACACGTCGATACACCTACCACAAAGCGTGCAGTCAGCCCCAGCTATCCTAAAGAGGTTTTTACTATCGTCAGTTTTTGCGCCCTTTTTTGTCATAAAAAGCACGTGTGGCACTAGGCAAACATCAGTGCAAACTAAGCAGTGGTCGCACTTTTCTTTATCCCAGCTGACCTTTATCGCATTTGGCTTTGCCAGTAGCGAATAGGTCGCTCCAATAGGGCAGACATACCTACACCAAGCCCTGCGTGAGAAGAAAATCTCAACCACAAGCATAGCCACAACAAGCCAGATAGCGTGAAAGTAGCCATAGATGATAAATCTTGAAAATATCCCAACGACATTAAAAATTTCAAAGACTAGGCTTGAGCTAGCAAAGCTAAGAGCCAAAAACAAAATGGTAAAAGCGTATCGCCACTTTGTGTCAAAAACTCGCGGTTTTACTATCTTTTTGGCACGTAAATTTTCATGGATCTTCTCGGCTATCTCGCTTATAAGTGAGTACGGGCAAACCCACGAGCAAAAGCCCCTGCCACCAAAAATGATATAAAAAGCTAGGATGCTAAGCGAGCCAATTAGTAAATTTACATGAATTTCATGCGTTGCCAAAAAGACTTGCAGGCTCATAAAAGCATCTGCTAGGTGAAAGCCAAGTATCCTTGAGGCGCTGATGTCGCCCTCTAAAATTTGCACATCGACCCTGTAAGAGAGCACAAACAAAAGATGAACTAAGACGATAGTAAAAATGCGCCAAAAACGTATGCTTGGGCGCTTTTTGCCATCTTTTGTAGTTGTTATTAGCGTGCTTAGAAAGCTTACGTTTCTAACGGTCGCACGAACGTTATATTTATCCATTTTTACTTTTTAAATTTAGAAATTTCATCAGCTAGGCTGTTTAGATCGCTGTCACTAACGTTTGTTAGCAGTCCCTTCATAAGCGTGTTTTGCACCTTGCCAGCCTTATAATCAGCTAGTTTTTTTAGCAGATCCTCTTTGCTTAGATGAGTGATATCAGGCGCTACTACGCCTTTGCCATTTGCGCCGTGACATGGGGCACAAGAGGTAAGGTATTGCTTGCTAACGCCTTCATTTTGAGACTTAGCTACGCTTAGACTTAGCTCTTTTACCTTTTTTAGCTCATCTTCGCTGGCAAATTCCTCGCTAGACTTTGTCTGCTGCTTTGAGATATTTTGCTCTACCTTTGGCTGAACGCCAACTTCTGCTTTTTCCTTTTTAGGCGGAGTTTGGCTTAGCATATACACCATGATGCCACATATTAGCACCGCTAAAATGATCGTTATGATTTTTCCGATTTTCATTGTTTGCTCCTAAATTGCGCATTAAAATCGCTTATCTCTTTGGCTAGTTTTCTAATCTCACTCTCGTCCATGCTTTTAACAAGATCACGCATCAGCACATTTACCTTCTCTTTGTTTTTATAAGCGTTTATCATCTTAAAAATTTCATCCTCACTCTTTGTAAGAAGTGATGGTCCGATGATGCCATTTGCGTAGTCATCGTGGCAGGCTGAACACTTTGTGATGAAGTCCTTGCTAAGTCTGCCCTTTATAAGCCTTAAATTTATAGTTTGAAGCGGGCTTTTTACCATAGCAAGCGCTCCGATCTGGCGGCTTACGTTGTTATCTTCAAGTCCAAATTTGACACTTTTTTCGCCGTGCATATCGTATTTTATAAATTCATTTTGCTTATTTACACTCTCGTTGTTTTCATTTTTTTCGACCTTTATGCTAGCACTTGTCGCTACCTTTGCACCTTGTTCGCTAGCAGCCTTTTGCGCTTTGTCCTCACTCTTTTCACAGCCGACAAATAACAACGCAGCAGCTATTAAAGGTATTATTGCTCTCATTTTTTCTCCTTGTAAATTTCATCATAACTCATCTTTGGGGCGATATTTATTATCTTTACTGGGCAGACCTCAGCACAAACGCCACAACCAACACAACCCCTTTTTATAAGCGGTAAATTTGTTTCACTCATCACTATCGCGCTATCGCCAACTGGGCAAAGCGTGACGCAAAGATCGCAAATTTGACTGATCTTGCCTTTTATCTTATCTTTTAGCGCCTCTTCTCTGTCGTTATAGGCTTTGCGATCAAGCATAGCTTTAACGCCTGTTTCACTTAAATTTTCTCTTTTCAAGCTCAAACATGCCGCAGTGTCACTCAAAACTGCAACGCCCATTTTGACATCACCCACGACCTTTGTGGCGTGATCGAGCGCACCGCTAGGACAGGCTAGTACGCATGGGAAAAGGTCGCACAAGTAGCAGCCTCGCTCTTTGGCGTCGATGTGAGCTGTGCCACTTGAGTAGCCATCTTCTATGTCAAGTAAATTTATACTGTGATAAGGGCAAACTTGCACGCACTGGCCGCATTTTACGCAAAGATCATCAAAGTCATCAACCGCCCCTGGTGGCCTAAGATAGAGTTTGTCTCCGCTACTTTTTGGTAAAAGCTTGCCTAGGCCGTATCCAGCCACTGCTGCGGCTGAGCCAATTATCATAAAATTTCTTCTATCCACGTTTCGCCTTTAAAGCGTTAAAATTTGAAACATCAAGCGGTTTTATCCTTGGCGAGGCATCTTCAAGTAGCTTTATCGGCTCAGAAAATGGAGCGAGTTTGGCTAAGAAATTTAAGACGCTAAAGACGCTTGAGCCGTAGAAAAACTGCAAATTTGGATAGTACTGCCAGAGCTGATCGATATATGAAAGGTGCAAAAATGGCGTATCTCCGTAGCCATCTTTATCTCTGTCAAAGCTCTCATACTCATCATAGTAGTTCTTGCTCCACCTATTTAGTAGCATCTTTTCGCCTGGAGTGTCATTTACGACGATATCCATGTTACCGATAAAGTCGTTGTTTTCAAAGATGCTTGTGCCTTGCGTAGCGTGAAAATAGACGCCAACCACGTTGTGCAAAATTTTATTGCCTATGAAATTTATAGTTGTGCCTGGCTGAAACGGCGAGTTATCAAGCAATATGCCACGTGCGTTATAGACAAGGGTGTTGTTTTCTATCGTAAAGTCAGACACGTCCTTTAGTCCGATGCCTATACCAAAAGCGCCGTCACTATCCATAACAAGGTTGTTTTTTATATTTGAGCTAGCCGAATACATAAAAAACATACCAACAGCGTTGCCTATAAATTCGTTATTTTCGACTAAATTTTGATTAGCATACATAAAATGCAGTGAATATCTGCTGCCAACTGCTTTGTTGCTTAGAAATTTATTGTGGCTTGCATACCATGCGACCATGTCACGACTGTCACGGATGTTGTTGCGCTCGATCAAATTTTCATGGCTATACCAAAGTCTCACCGCATCGCCTCTAAAGCCAAGGCTAGCGCCCTTTTTTGAAGTGATGTTGTTTTCAGTGATCTTTGAGCTACTACACTCTTTAAAATCAATCCCAAAAAGCACATCGCTTATGTCGTTTTTAGAAATTTCTACGTTATTTGCCTTGTCACAGCCTATGCCAGCATCAAGCTCGCCAAGATCGTTGCCACTGCCACTTATCTTTAAATTTTTAAGCGTCACGTTTGAAGCGATGATCCTTATAACGCTACCCTTGCCTTCCCCTTTTATATGGGCGTTTTTGCCTTCTCCTATGATACTAAGAGGCTTAGTTATGATTATATTTCCCTCATAAATGGCGTCGCCTAGCTTTATCACATCGCCAGGGTTAGCGTTATTTATCGCATCTTGAAGGACATTTGCAAAGCCAAAAAGTGGCAAAAAAACAATGGCAAATTTACAAATTTTACGCATTTAGCTCTTTTTTCTTTGAAAATACCGCAAGTATGCAAAGCACGCTCATCACCATCATCACCCAAAAGCCAATAGTCGGATATGAGTGCGTTGTAAAGTGTGCCACGCTACCATCGCCTAAGACTGTTGGCATAAATGGCTTGATCTTAAATGCGCCCCACTCTTGCATATTGTGTCCATACCAGTATAGCCAGCCCACAAATGCGCTCATAAATAGCACAGGTGCGATGATGGTTGGCACCAAGAGAAGTGAGTTAAATTTACCATCATAGTATAAAAACGCGAGCATGCAAAGTGTGGCGATTAGTAGATAATAAGGCGCGATCGCTCGCTCGACATTGCCGCCATGCTCCATAGGATACATGCCGATGTAGTGGTTTATCGTATTCATCTCATGCACGTCGCCACTATATCCATCTACGTGAAAATATACAGGAATTCCATCTGGAAAGGCTGCTTTTGGATAGTTTGGCGCTTCAAGAGATACGTACCAGATAGGAAGAGATGGTGTGCCTATCTCTGCTTTTTGCTCGATCATCTTATGAAGATCGCTCGCCACCTCTTTTGGCAGAAGGTGGTTTTTATACTGAAATGAGCTATAAAGATCGTAGATAGTGTAGCTATAAGATGGTAGCTCCTCGCCATTAGCTATCCTCTCTTTAGCTCCGTGCCAGCCAAGAACTGGCAGAGTAAAACAAACGCTCATAATGATTAGTGCAACAATGGTATAAATTTTATATTTACTCATAATCTCTCCTTTAAATTTTAAAATTTAGCCCAAGAAAAGTTAAATTTTAAAATTTAAAAGGGGCAAAAATGCCCCTTAAAACTACATACCTGCGTTTTCGTCTATCCATTTTAGATACTGGATGATATTTTTGATCTCTTCGTCACTCATGTGCTGATTTGGCATTCTAAGTTTAAAGAAATCAATCATCGCTTTAACATAGTCATCGTTATAGAATTTAGCAGGATCTTTGATGAAGTCTGCTACCCATTTTTCGCCATTTTCATGTCTTAGTAAGACACCAGTTAGATCTGGACCTGAGCTTACTTGACCGATGACGTGGCAACCATTACATCCGCCTTTTAGATAAGCCTCTTCACCTTTTGCAGCAGCTGGGCTCATCGGAGTTGCGATCTCTTTAGCTAGGTTGTTTTTAGCTCTTAGACCAACGTCGGCAGTTTTTACCATGTATTGCCATACTTGGTACTCCCAAAGGATAGCGCCATTTATGTCGCCTTTTTTGTAAGCTTCGTCAGCTTTAGCTTTTACCTCTTTGATGCGACCGTATTGATCAAGTGCGTCATCAACCAAAGCTTTTACTTTTGGATATTTCTCATAATGTTTCTCTTTTAGGTATTTAACAACCTCTTGGATAACATCATCAGTAGCTTTGTTAGTTGCGATTACTTTGTCATACTCAGCTTTTAGAGCTTCTGGGCTTAGAGTTTTTAGCTTGCTATTTTTTGCAGATTCATATTTTTTATTTGGATCTTTAACAAGCAAATAACCCATCATCTCTAAGTGAAGTGCTGAACAAAACTCGGTGCAGTAGTATGGGAAGACACCTTCCATATCAGCTACGAAATTTACTGAAGCGGTTTTGCCAGGCTCTAGTGAAGCGTGGATGTTGTATAGGTCGATACCAAAGCCATGAGTCTCGTCTTGAGCGCGCTCTAGGTTTGTTAGGTGGATAGTTACATTATCGCCTTTATTTACCTCGATGTGCTCTGGGTTGATGTGACTTCTGATCATTGTTGCATAGACAGTTACGTTTTTGCCGTTTCTTTCAACTCTTTCTTGACCAGCTAGAGTTACATATGGGCTAGCCTCGCCTGTTCTTGAGTTTGTACCCATGTTGTAAGTAAGTGCTGGAGTTAGCTTGCTAGCAGCTATTGAAACAACGTCGTGTGGCTCACCAAGTGGGATCGGCATATCGTAGATTAGATCCATTTTTGCACCAGTGATGTCTATTAGCTGGTGGTTTTGTGGATGGAGTGGGCCAACTGGGTTGAAGCGATCGATTGAAAGTTTATCAAGAGCGATTGCGTATTTACCCTTAGGTTTTGCTGATTTGCCCTCCATTGTGTCAAGGTGACCGATATTATAATGAACATTTACTTTATCTAGCACTTTTAAATTTTTGTAGTCCCATTTTACGATTTGGCTATCAACGTAAAGTGAAGTATAAAGTATGCCATCTTGTGAGTCAAATGATGTGTGCAGTGGTCCAAGGCCAAGTTCGACTTGTCCGTGCATTGACTTTTCTCTATCTAAGATAGGTATGCCGTATGGGTCAGTGCCAGCGTACTCTTTTTTATCGATTAGCTCTTTGATCTTTTTAAAGTCATAAACTGATGCGTGAGTATCAAGCTTACCACCAACGATGATGTATCTACCATCTGGTGTTACGTCACAACCATGTGGGCTCTTTGACTCTGGGATTAAAAATAGCGCTCCAGCTTTTACAGCAGCCTCTATCGTAATCACTCTGTGACCATTTATAACTTTGTAGTTTTTCTTGTCTTGTGCAAGTTTTTCTAAAATTTGCCAGTTATAAACGTGTAAGAAGTCAGTGTCGTTTCTACTTGCACCTGCCTCAAATGGAGGAAGGCCTTTTTCGATACCACCTGTGTACATCTCGCTATTTATTGAGTTTGTAAAGCCCCAGCCGTAGCTCTCGCCCTTACCAGCGTCGCTTAGGTCTTGCCAGTATGGAGGAAGCTCAAGTGAGAAAGATGCTTTCTCATCGATCTTGCCTTTTGGATAGTCAAATTTCCAAAATGTCACAGCGCCTCTATAGACGGCTTCGTAGTCATCCATTGAGTGATAGTTGTCATCAAGTGGAGCTGCGTACTGACTAGCTTCGATGACATACTCGCTGTTTGGAGTGATGAAGCTACCGCCGTGTTCGCTCTTCATGATAGGGTTTACGACCATTTGAGTTGTCTCAAAGTCTTTTAAATTTATAACAGCGATCCTTGGGTTTGCCTTGTCGTTGATAAATAGATAATCACCAACATACTCACCATTTTTCTCAGTGAAATTTGGGTGGTGTGTATCGCCCCAAGTTATCTCTTTGCCCCTGATGTTGCCCTCTTTTAAAACAGCTTTTGACTCATCGTCATAGCCATATCCTTGCCAAGGCTCTGGGGTGAAAACGCCGATGTATTTGTAAATTCTCATCGACGGAACGCCATAAACTAGCACTTGACCACTCTGCCCGCCAGATGAAAAAACGATGAAATCATCTTTTCTACCGCTTGGCTGGTAAGTCTTAGCAGCTGCAAGGATATCTTTTTCGCTTAACCCGCGCTCTTTCATGACTTTTTCAAGGTCACTACTAGCAGCACAAGCAGCAGTTAAAGATAGCCCAAGCAGTGCAGCACTTGCGACACAAAATAACTTTTGCATTTACTCTCCTTTTTAAAATGAATTTATCTCTAAACTCTTTGTCTTATTGCCTAGATCTACGCCAACAAGCACGTTTTTATCTATAAAAATTTCTTTTATCTCGCCGCTAAAAAGCTCTTTTTTGCCCTTTAGCTTAAAGCTTTTGTCAAATTTATAGATCACCCCGTCCTCGCTAGCTACTAAAATCTCATCTCCCACGCAAGCAAGAGCTGAAATTTTAGATCTTAAAACTTGCTTTCTAGCCCCACTTTTAAGATCTAAAATTTCTCCGTTTCTAAAGCCTAAGAAAATTTCACCATCACTAAATTTACAAGCACTAATCGGCGCAAAGCCAACGCTTTTTTGCTCTTTTGCATCAAGCTTGCTATCAAGCAAAAACGCCTTACCATTAAAGCTGGTAAAAAATATCCCATCACCAAACGGCAAAAAGCTAGAAATTTTATAAACATTGTTAAAATTTTTTGATATAAATTTTTTAGAACTCTTGTCAAAAATGGCGATAGTTACGACGTTTGCCATATCGCAAGCAACGTAAATTTTCTCTTTATCTAGCAAGATATTTGAAACCTCACAGCCAACATTTGGCAGTGCAAATAAAAATTCCTTCTCGCTAGCCACCTTTACGATCTCATTGTTTAAATTTGCAACGTAAAAAGAGCTCTCATCAAAAGCACATCTTTGATCTTTGTAAATTTTCTCCTTTAGCCCTAGGCTTTTTGTCTCGCCATCTTTTACAAAGATGATGTTTTGACTATTTTCATCGACGAAACAACCTCTTTCTTCAGCAAAAAGCGCTATCAAAGATAAGCTAAGACATAGCATAAATTTCATTATCTAGGCTGCTTTCATCGTAAATTTAAAATTAGCAAAAATATACATATTCATATCTTAAAAGCAAATTAGAAATTAGTTTATTTTCTTAAGCTTTTAAAGAAAAATATCAATAACTTTTTTTAAATTTTGTCATTTACAATAAATAGACTTTGTAGATTAATCGATAGAAATATACTTTTGATAAAATTTATTATCTATAAAAGTTCGTATTTTAGGCATTTTATGCATTAAATTTTAAATTATAAATATTTTTTTAAAAAAATTATTTAAATTAGATAATTATATTAAGAAACAAAAAGATACTCTCGCCTTTTGAGCAAGAGCTAAATTTTAGGTTTTTGATATTTTTTTGCTTAAATTTGCTGATAACTTAAATTTGTTTAAATAGGCTATAATCCACCCAAAAAAGGAGAGATAATGCTAACGCATTTAGATGAAAAAGATCGTCCAAAAATGGTCGATGTGAGTCCAAAAGATCCAACTAAAAGAGTAGCAACTGCTAGCGGGATCATCAAAATGAGCAAAGATGCTTTTAAGGCGATCAAAGAAAATACTGGCAAAAAAGGTCCAGTCATCCAAACAGCCGTTGTCGCTGCGATAATGGGTGCTAAAAAGACAAGTGAGCTAATACCTATGTGCCATCCGCTAGCCATTTTGGGCGTGGATTGTGACATCGAGGAGCTGCCTGAAATTTGCGCTTTTAAGCTTTTTGTAAGCGTAAAGATAGAGGGCAAAACAGGCGTTGAGATGGAGGCACTAACTGGCGTAAGCGTGGGGCTTTTAACAATTTATGACATGGTAAAAGCCATAGATAAGAGCATGCAGATAGATAGCATCGTACTAGAGAGTAAAACAGGAGGCAAAAGTGGCGAGTATATGCGATCTAAACAATAAAAAGGCAAAAATAGACTACCCAACACACTGGCGTAAGCGTGGGGCTTTTAACAATTTATGACATGGTAAAAGCCATAGATAAGAGCATGCAGATAGATAACATCGTGCTAGAGAGTAAAACAGGAGGAAAAAGTGGCGAGTATATGCGACCTAAACAATAAAAAGGCAAAAATAGACTACCCAACACACTGGGAGTATAAAGTGATATTTGACGCTGGCATAAATGCCGAAGAGGAGGTAAAAGAGATAGTAAAAGATAGAGAGTTTAAGCTAGTTTTTTCTAAATTTAGCAAAGATAAAAAATACGCTAGCTACGATCTAGCCGTGCTAGTTTTAAGCGAAGAAGAGAGGCTGGAGATATTTTCAGCCCTGAAACACAAAGCAAAATACGTTTTATAAGGAAAAAAGATGAATAGATTAGAACAAAATTTACGTGATTATAAAGATAGCGAGGGGCTACTAACTAACATAAAAGCTCTTTGCAACGACTTTTTTAAGGACGTCTCAGACAAAGATGAAAACGCACTGCCTGATCTTTTGAAGCAAAAGATGAACGAGCTTTACGACAAGATGGATAAAGAGAGCCTCATCAACGCTAAAAATCTAAAAAGCGCGATGGAGGGGATAAACCAGGCTATAGTTAGTGGCGAAGAGAAGGGGCTTTATGAGCTATTTGATAAAAGAGATGAGATAAATAGAGCCATCGAAGCAAAGCGCGAAGAGATAAAAAATAGGCTAAAAATTTCATTTGAAGTGGCAGAAGAGGTCGTAAAAGATAAAATTTTTGATGAAAAAGAGGAAATTTTAGAGCTTTTAAACAATGCGATCATTAGAGAAACAAGGATGCTTGGCATCTTAAAAGAGAGCGCTCATATCGCCTTTTTAACGACGCTTGAAGGCGCAAAGGATGTCGAAGAGACTGCTAGCGCGATAGCTAAAAATATGACCTATTCTGCGATAAGAGGCGGGGAATTTAGCAAAGAGCGAATATTTGAAATTTCAAAAAATATCATCAGTGCAGCGGGAAATTTAGCAAATGAGGGTCACGTATTTGCAAAAGAGCTCATAAAAGGTGCGATAAATGGCACAAGAGATGGCATTTTAAGAGCGATAGAAAAGCTAAAAGATGAGGCAAAATTTGCCCCAGATGAGCTAAGGCTAAACTCACAACTTTTAAATTTAAAAAATGTGGATGAAGAGATTATAGCGCTTCTTAAAGAGCTTGAAAATGAATTTGACGGCGTGGCTAAAAGCGAGATCGAAAGCGTGATAAATAGCGAGCTTGACACAAATCTAGCAAAATTTAAACGCATAAGCGATCAAGCGATAGAGCAGATCAGCTCAAGGCTTGAAGAGCTAAAATCAAACGGCGTTGCTAAGCTTGTGAGCGAGGCAAATAATAAATTTGAAGCCCTAAAGCAAGAGCTAAACGACAAGAGCAAAAAGCTAAAGCTAAATTTTGACGCTAATGAAAAGCTTGAATACATCAAACAAGATATCGCAGAGTTTGAGAAAAAGGCGAATGAAAAGCTTGAAGCCCTAAAGCAAGAGCTAAACGACAAGAGCAAAAAGCTAAATTTTTACGCTAATGAAAAGCTTGAAGACATCAAACAAGATATCGCAGAGTTTGAGAAAAAGGCTAATGAAAAGCTTGAAGACATCAAACAAGATATCGCAGAAAAGGCCAATGAAAAGCTTGAAGACATCAAACAAGATATCGCAGAGTTTGAGAAAAAGGCTAATGAAAAGCTTGATGACATCAAACAAATAGATATAAAATCAGAAGCCAAGAAATTTGGCAATAGAGTCTATCAAGCGGCAAAAGACTTCATAAACGTCATAAAAAAAGATAAAAAAGAGGAGTAATTTGCCAAGGTTTTCTTAGCAAATTTAACATTTTGGCTAGGTCCATCTAACCTAGCCTTTTTACAACTTAAATTTATAAAAATAGATAGAGCAAAAACGCACCCAAGATCAAGCGGTAGATGACAAAAGGAAGCATCCTGATCCTTGAAATGATACCCATAAATAGCCTCACGCAGATATAAGCACTAACTGCACTTATGATGACACCAAGGACGATGTCGCTCCATGGCAGAGCATTTGGATCTTTTATAAGCTTTATGCTCTCAAGTCCGCCAGCTAAAATGATGACTGGGATCGAAAGTAAAAATGAGAAATTTGCACTGCCTTTGTGGCTAAATCCTAAAAAAAGTGCCGCTGTCATCGTTATACCTGATCTTGAAACGCCAGGGATCAAAGCCACAGCCTGCGCTAAGCCTATGATAAGGGCAAATTTTATGGTCATTTCATATTCGCTCTTGTTTGATGAGCGAAGGTCGGCAAAATAAAGCGCTATACCAAAGATGATCGTAGTTACCGCGATCACAACGCCGCTTCTTGCGTACTCTTCGATCACGTTGTTAAACAAAAGTCCAAAGATACCAACTGGGATAGTAGCAAAACCCACACACCAGACAAGCAAGCTATCGCCCACCATCTTTCTTTGCGCGATCGAGGCAAAAAAGTCGCGAAGTAGCTTAAAAATCGTATCTTTAAAATAAAAAAGTATCGCGCTTAGCGTACCAACATGCACTGCCACGTCAAAAGCAAGCCCTTGATCTGGCCAGCCAAGTAGCTTTGGCACCAAGATAAGGTGAGCCGAGCTTGAAATAGGCAGAAATTCGCTTATGCCTTGCACCAAGGCCAAAACGATAACGTGAGAAATTTCCATAAAATGCCTTTTTTTGATTGATTGCGGTTGGGGATTTTACTCCCCAAAGTTAAATTTTATATAAGTTCGCTAGCAAAATTTGCAAGCTTTTGTGGTGTGAAGCCAAAGTGATCAAATAGCTCATTTGCCTTGCCGCTAGCGCCAAAGCTGTTCATGCCATAAACTGCGTCAGCAAATTTATACCACTCATAGCCAGTTGCAGCTTCAACTGCGATGATCATTGTATTTTTATCTAAAATTCTAGCCACATACTCAGCTGGCTGCTCACAAAGAAGGTCAAAACAAGGCGCTGATACGATGTTTGCGCCGATGCCTTGCTCAGCTAGAAGTGCGGCTGCTTTTACACAAAGTGAGACTTCGCTGCCGCTTGCTATAAATGTAATCTTCGCATCTTTTGTCGAGCTTAGCAGATATGCGCCGTTGCTAACATCGCCAAATTCGCCTTTTGCTAGTGGCTCAAGCCCTTGGCGGCTAAGCACAAAGGCACTCGGAGCGTTTAAATTTAGAGCTACTTGCCAGCTAGCTGCGTTTTCATTGCCATCAGCTGGGCGGAAAGTGTAGAAATTTGGCATCGCTCTAAATGTGCTAAGCTGTTCTATTGGCTGATGTGTCGGACCATCTTCGCCAACGCCGATACTATCGTGAGTAAAGACAAAAAAGTGCTTGATGCTCATCAGCGCTGCTATCCTCGCACTTGGCTTTAGATAGTCGCTGAAAATAAAAAACGTCGCTGAAAATGGCAAGAAAAGGCCGTATCTGGCGATGCCATTGTTTATAGCTGCCATGGCGTGCTCTCTGATGCCGTAGTGGATATTTTTGCCGTTTGGAAAATCCCCCATGCCCTTTAGCTCGGTCTTGTTTGACGGAGCTAAATCAGCGCTGCCACCGATAAATCCAGGGAGTTTTTTTGCTATCTCATTTAAAATGACGTGGTTTGTATCTCTTGTGGCTAACTTTTTGTCGCTAAAGTCAGGGAATTCGATCTTGCTAAAGTCTGGATTAAGAAGTGAGTTTAATAAATTTTTGCCTTCAATGCTTAAAGCCTCGACCTTTTTATTCCACATCGCCTCTTCTAAATCGCCCTTTTCTACTGCGCCTCTAAATCTTAAAAGCACGTCCTCGTCAATGGCAAATTTCTTCTCAGGGTCAAAGCCAGCTGCGGCCTTTGCCTTTTTGATGATCTCCTCGCCAAGTGGTGCGCCGTGGCTGTGGTGCGAGCCCTCAAGCTCCATTGCACCGCGTGCTATGTGTGTGTTTGCGATGATGAGATATGGCGACTCTTTCTCGTTTGCTTGCTCAAGTGCAAATTCGATCTGGTCATAGTCGTGTCCGTCGATACGTGCGACCTCCCAGCCTTGCGCCTCAAACCTAGCCTTGACGTCCTCGCTAAATGCGATCGCCGTGTCGCCCTCGATCGTGATGTTGTTTGAGTCATAGATAAGCACAAGGTTATCTAGTCTTAAATTCCCAGCCACCGAACATGCCTCGTAGCTTATGCCCTCTTCTAAGTCGCCGTCGCCGCAAAGACAGTAAATTTTATGATCGATTATTTTATTGTCTGGCTCATTTAGCACGTTTGCAGCGTATTTTTCTGCCATGGCTAGGCCAACTGCATTTGCTACGCCCTGACCAAGTGGGCCAGTAGCCACCTCAACGCCTGGAGTGTGAATTTCTGGGTGTCCTGGAGTGTTTGAACCAAGTTGGCGAAAATTTTTGAGTTCATCAAGGCTTAGATCGTAGCCGCTTAGGTGCAAAAAGCTATAGACCAAGCTTGATGCGTGACCACCGCTAAAAACGAGCCTATCTCTATTTAGCCATTTTGGATTTTTAGGGTTGTGTTTTAAAAAGTTGCTTAAAACCACCATGATATCAGCTAGGCCCATAGGAGCACCTGGGTGTCCGCTGTTAGCGTTTTGCACCATATCAGCGCACAAAAATCTTATAGTATCGGCTTGTTTTTTTAGCATATGATCTCCTTTTATTGCGTCAGATTATACAAAAAAGTGATTAAAACTTGCCTTGCGTTTTTGCCCAAAATGTCTAAAAAGTGATATAAATTTACTAAATTTACGCGCTTATCTAAGGTGCTTGTCCGTAAGCTCCAAGATCATCTTTGCAATACCTGCATCTACTTGTTTTAGCGCCTCTTCTATCTCGCTTATTAGCTCATCTTTTTTCTTTTTTGCGCCAGATAGACCAAGTAAATTTGTAAATGAGTTTTTAGCTAGGTCGTTATGCACGGGCTTTCCAGCGGCTGCTTCGTCGCTTGTAAGGTCGATGATGTCATCTTGTATCTGAAAAGCAAGCCCAAGCTTTAGGCCGATATCATAAATTTTCTCGCACATAGCCTCGTTTAAATTTGCTATCACAGCACCCATTTTTAGGCTTGCAGCGATGAGCTTTGCGGTTTTATGGATGTGTAAAAAGACTAGCTCATCAAGGCTTAGCATCTTGCCAGTAAGGCCAAATTTAGCCTTTGCTCTTTTTATATCCTCTTTGTTTGTATTTTCAAAAAAACAATCAAGCGCCTGACCTAGCACCATGCCGCTAACGCCAGCATTTTCGCTTAAAATTTCCACGCATTTTATGCGCGTATCAGCTGGCAAATTTGCACGTGAAATTTCATAAAAAGCATGCGTATTTAGCGCATCTCCTGCAAGTATCGCAGTCGTTTCGTCGTAGGTTACGTGAAGCGTTGGAGTGCCACGCCTTAAGCTTGCGTTATCCATCGAAGGTAGGTCATCGTGGATGAGCGAGTATGTATGCATCATCTCAAGCCCCAAAGCCACTCTCATCGCCTTTTGCGTAAGACTTTTATCCACACTTTCCACCACACCAAGAAGCAAAAGCGCCCTAAAGTGCTTGCCTCCAGCCTTTAGCATAACGCCAAGCGCCTCCTCGTAGTAAGGGTGAAAGCTTGGCACCTTTGGCAAATTTGCATTTAGAAATTTGATAAAGTCCTCAAGTAGGCTCATTTTGGCACTCTTGCAAAAAACTGAAAGTCATTTCTAGTAAGTAAAAGGACGAAATTTTGCAGATCGCCGATCTTTTCCAAAAGCTCCTCGCGGTTGCTCACGCTCTCTTTGTTGTAGCCTAAAATTTTATCGCCTATCTTTATGCCAAAGATGTCGGCATTTGACTTTGGCTCGACCTTAGTAACTACTAAATTTTTATCAACCCTGATACCATAATCAACTAAAACTTTATCATCTAGCAAGCTCTCAGGCGATTTTGGCATGACGTTTAAATTTGGCAGATCAAGGCTTGAAGGAGCGTCGATATCAAGACTTTGGTTAAATTTCACATCCCCGCTTACTGGCACTTGAAAGAGTAGCTGCTCTCTGTCACGTTTTACGATGATGTCTAGTTTTGCGCCCTTTGGAGCAAAAAGCACCATCTCATTTAGCTCTCTTAGGCTCTTTGGCTTGATGCCATTTATCGTAACAAGCTCATCATCAACCATCATCATCTTGCCGCGTCCCAGCGGATCAACAAGTCCTACAAAAAATTTATCCTCTTTTTGCAAGAATTTCACACCGATATCGCCGTAATAGACGTCATCGTAAGATACAAAGTGCTTTAAATAGCGGTTTGGTATAAATTTATCAGCCCCAACAGCTATGCCTATCATCTTGCAGCAAGGCGTGTTTATCTCGCCAGTGGCGTTATACTCGAAGCTTAGCGTGTCAAAGTCGCCTAAATTTTGCCCTAAAGACTTGATGTGACCCATAACGGTGTTGTTTGCATCATTTAAAATTCCAACCCAAGTGCTCTTTTTTATGCGTTCCTCGTTGGTCTCATCAGCCATCACAACGGGGCTTAGCTCCTTGCTAGAGCGGACTAAGAAAAGCTGTAAATATGGGTCAAATTTGACATATTCACCAAGCGGAGCTCCATCGCTTTTTGGCACTGCGATCAAATTTTTAGTGATAGCCACGCCAAAGTGTTTATTTACTGAGACGATTGAGTTTTTGTTTTTTTCAAAGCAAGCGTTAAAGTCCTCTTGCGTAGGCCTAGGATCGGCGTTTAGGCAAAGCGCTGATAGCAAAAAAGCAAGGGCAAATTTATATTTTAGTCTCATTTTATCCCCATCGAAGCAAGGCCGCCAAGCATCCTTGAAGCGGTGTTTTTCTTATCGGCCTCAACCGACTTTAACACGTCATTTACGGCGCTTATTAGCAAAATTTGCATGCTCTCTTTATCTTCAAGCAAGCTATCATCTATGCTGATATCAAGTATCTCGCCGCTGCCGTTTGCTCTCACGCTCACTAGCCCGCCGCCGCTTTTTGCTCCAAATTCTTTATTTTTACTCTCTTCTTCCATCTGCTTGGCCTGTCTTTGCACATCCTCAAGCATCTGCCCCATCTTTGAAAAGTCAAATCCCTCAAACATCGCCTACTCCTTTATGATCTCGTTTTTGTTATTTACATGCACGATGGTTGGCTTAAATTTCTTAGCCTTTTTAAATTTCATACTAGCATACGCCACGATGATGACTACATCTCCCACGCAGACCTTTCTAGCAGCCGCGCCGTTTAGGCAAATTTCGCCCTTTTTGCCCTTTATCACGTATGTGGCAAATCTCTCGCCGTTATTTACGTCTAAAATTTCAACCTTTTGATTTTCTATCAAATTTGCAGCCTTTATCAGCTCCTCGCCGATGCTGATCGAGCCAACATAGTTTAAATTTGCGTCTGTTACGACGGCTCTGTGGATCTTACTAGCTAAAATTTCTATATTCATTTTTACCTCTTTAAAAGCTCAATTACAACTTCTTTGTCGCTAAATGGGTGCTTGACGCCCTTTATCTCCTGATATGGCTCGTCGCCTTTGCCAAGTATGACAAGCGCCCAGCCAGGCTCTAGCTTGCTAATGGCTAGCTCGATCGCCTCTTTGCGGTTGGCGTTTCGTATCAAATTTTCATTTTGGTTCATGCCAGCGCAAATTTCATCTATTATGCTCTCTGGCTCTTCGCTTCTTGGATTGTCGCTTGTGACTATGCAAATTCTTGCGTATTTTTGGGCTATCGCTCCCATTTTAGGGCGCTTTGTCCTATCTCTGTCGCCGCCTGCACCAAAGACTGCGATCAAATTTAGATGTCTAAGCGAGTTTAACACCTTTTCTATGCCATCTGGCGTATGAGCAAAGTCCACGATGACTAGCGGATCGGTGCTAACGACCTCCATCCTGCCGCTAACGCCTTTAAATTTACTTATCGCCTTTGAAAGTGCGTCATTGTCAGGACGCTCTAGCAGGCAAACGGCGCCAAGTGCTGCGATTAAGTTGTAAAGATTAAACTCGCCTTGAAGGCTTGAGTCTATCTCCACATCGCCATTTGGCGTCTTGATAACTGCGTCTATGCCGTCTTTTAGCCCATAAACTATCGGCGCAAAGCTAGCTGGTTTTTTGATCGCGTATGTGTAGGCGTTTTTTGGGTTAAATTTAACTCCGCCATCGTCAATGTTTATGAGCTTTACGCTCTCATCGTCAAAGAAGCTTGATTTTACCCTCGCGTACTCCTCCATACTCTTGTGATAGTCTAGGTGATCTTGGGTTAAATTTGTAAAAATTTTAAGAGCAAAATTTAAGCTCTCTATGCGTTTTTGAGCGATCGCGTGTGAGCTAACCTCCATCACGAAGTACTCACAGCCCTGCTCGCTAGCGGCTTTCAGATAAGAAAGTGTCCTTAAAATGGCACTTGTCGTAAGCGCCTTGTCATCTATCTGCGCCCCCTCTATAAACGCCCCTCTGGTGCCACTTAGACCGCATTTTTTGCCTAAATTTCGCAAGGTCTCATAGATAGCCGCTGCCGTCGTTGTCTTGCCATTAGTGCCTGTGATGCCAACTATCTTTAAATTTTTATCGATATTTAAGAGCTTTTTACACTCTTCAAGGCTTATTATCTTAGCGCCGTTTTTTACCGCAGCCTCTGCAAATTTCGCATTTGCAGTAGTTTGCACAAAGTATGCACCCTGCTCACACTCGTTTGAGTCATCTGTTATGAAGCTATTTTCTACTGATATTTTCATCGTTTTGTCTTTTTTGTATCTCTTTAAAAAGCTGATCTATACGCTCGTCGCCGCCAAACATCACCGCCGCACTCTCAAGGTAGTTCATGCTCATGTCGATGAAGTCATTTTTTATCAAATTTCCTAAAAATTCCAAAAAATCGTCTTTGTTTGAGATCATGACCTTCGTTGAGAACATGATATTTTCAAAGACCTTTTTAAAGCTGCCATCTTTATAAACAGCCCTTTTAAAGTCCTCGTAGCTGATCGCGTCTTGCTCTTCAAAATACTCGCTCTCCTCATCTCTGGACTCTAAAATCTTTAAAATCTCCTCCACGCCCTCGTCGTCCTCGCCAGCGCTTACCTTCGCCATATAGTAGTCAAACAAGAGCTTTGCCTCCTCGGCATTTTCCTCGCCAAGAGAGCAAATTTGTATCAAAAATAGCAAATTTTTCTCCTGCGTCTTTTCGTAGGCTAGCGAAAAGTAAAAGATCGCATCTTTAAATTTAGAGCGTTTGAAATATTTTATGCCTATTTTTTTATAATCTATCAATGTCAAATTCCTCGCCTATTGGGACGTTTATGACCTCAAGCTCTGGATGAATATCTATGCGAAGTTGTCTTTCGATGCCGTATTTTAACGTGGTTGTACTAGCTGCGCATCCGTGACAATGTCCTGTGAGTCTTACGTAAATTTTGCCGTTTTTTATACCAAGTAGCTCCATGCCGCCGCCGTCATTTTCAAGCATAGGTAGCACCTTTTGCAAACTCGCAGTCACTGGTTTTAAAAGCTCTTCATCACTAAATGGGATCATATTTTTTCCTTAAATTTTTTAGCTATTATAGCAGATAAAGTGCAAACAAAAATTGGCTTGGCTTTTGCTGTTGGCGTTTTGGCTTTAAATTTTGGTGATTTTTCGTGAGAAAAAAGGGCAAATTTGCCCTTTAAATTTTAGTTTAGTAGAAGTGATTTTATATCGATTTTTTGCTCGATCATCTTGCTCTCAAGCATAAATTCTTGCGTAGCTTCAAGCGCTTTTATATCTTCAGCCGTGATCTTTGAGCTAAAGTCGTACTCGGGATACATGCTCTTTACCGCCTCTATGCCAAGGCCAGTCTCCTGGGCTGTGAGTTTGAGCGCCTCGTCCTCGTTTGCCTTGATATAGTCTAAAATTTCATCCTGAGCCTTTTTAAATTTCTCAACTACGTCTTTGTGCTTTTTATAAAACTCTCCGCTTGTGGCAGTGACGATGACTGGAGTGATGACGCCTTTGCCAGTTGTCACTACATTTAGTCCTGATTGCTTAGCGTTATATGCAGCTGGTCCTGCAAGAAGCGCTGCATCGACGCTGCCGTTTTCAAGTGCAGCCTGAGCAGCTGGGATGCCCATAGAGATGAACTCGACGTCATTTATGCTAAGTCCGCCAAGGGCTAGGTATCTAACCAAAAGCTCGTTTAGGATAGTGCCTTTTGGCCCTGCTACCTTTTTGCCTTTTAGATCTTTTGGCGACTTGATGTTTTGATCTTTAGAAAATATGACAAAGGCTTCAGGTGCCCTTGAATAGGCACTTATGATCTTTATATCAGCCTTATTTGCCGCAGCTAGTATGACCGAAGTGCCGCCCACACAGTTTAAAAACTGAAGCGAATTTGAAGCCAGAGCTTGCGTCTGCTTGGCGCCTGATGTGATCTCAGAGTACTCGACTGGCACGCCAAAAGACTTCGCGTAAAAACCTTTAAATTTATCGACGATTGAGGGGACGTTTAGCGGCGATTTGACGTAGGTCATGCCGATCTTATCTAGGCTCTCACTTGCGTTTGCGACTAGGCAAAGCAAAGAGACCGCACACAAAACCTTAAAAAACTTTCTCATACTTACTCCTTTTAAAAATTTTCAAGATTATATAACCTTTTGCTTCATTTTGGTTTTAATTATCATTTTATTTGCCTAAATTTCACTCAAAATTTTACGTTTTATCGCTATTAGCTCCTCGCTTAGCAGATCTCGTGGCGTTGCTAAATTTGATAGCTCGTAGTTTGACTTAATACCTCCCTTTTCAAGCAAGATGATCTCGTCCGCCAAAAATAGCGCCTCGTCGATGTTGTGCGTGACAAAAAGGATCGTTTTGCCAGCCTTTATCTTTAAAATTTCAGCCTGCATGCTAGCTCTCGTAAATGCATCAAGTGCGGCAAACGGCTCATCCATGAGGATCAAATTTGCTTCATATGCAAGCACCCTTGCAAGCGAAACGCGCGAGCTCATGCCCCCGGAGAGCTGTGAGATGGCGGCAAATTTAAAGTCGCCAAGCCCTATCATAGATATTAAAGCGTCGATTTTAGCCTCGTCGATCTCGTGCTTTTTAAGCGAAAAAACGATGTTTTCATAGACGTTTAAAAAGGGCATGAGGCGGGGCTCTTGAAAGACAAAGCCGATCTTTGCTTGCTCTTTAAAATTTATCTCGCCCTGACTAATGCTCTCAAGGCTAGCAATGAGGCGTAAAAGCGTCGTTTTACCACATCCGCTTCTACCAAGTATGACGGTGATCTTATCTTTTTTTATGCTTAAATTTAGCTCTTTTAAGACGTCGATACGCTTGCCGTGGATGAAAAAATGCTTGGATAAATTTGAAATTTCTATCATTCCTCACCTCGCAAAAGGCTAAATTTCGCTATCAAAAGCAAAAATATCCTATCTATGAGCACGCCGCAAATGCCAATCGTAAAAATGCCCACAAATATCCTATCCGCGCGTGAGAGCTCCTCTGCGTCAAGTATGAGATATCCTAGCCCGCTTGAAGCTGCTATCATCTCAGCTCCTATGATCGCTCGCATGGCGTAGCCAAAACCTATTCGCATGCCGACAAAAATGTCTTTTAACGCACTTTTAAAGATGATCTTGTAAAAAATCTCAAATCTACTAAAGCCAAAAATTTTACCAACCTCGATGAGCTTTATATCACAGCTCGTTAGCCCCTTTTGGATGCTTAGAAACATCGGGAAAAACGAAGCTAGGATGATAATGATGATCTTTGGCGTCTCGTTTATGCCAAACCAAAGCACCAAAATGGCTATCAAACTAAGCGGCGGGATGTTTCTAAAAAACTCCAAGATCCACTCGTAATAAACACTAATCTTTGGCAAAAGTGCCGCTATACCGCCAAGCACGAGCGCTAAGGCAAAGGAAAGCGCATAGCCTGTAAATATACGCTTAAAGCTGATGATGGTGTGCGTAGCAAGCTCGCCACTTTGCAACATGGCAAGCATCGTTTTAAAGGTAGTTACAGGACTTGGCAAGATATACGGCGTGAAAATTTCTAGCTCGCAAACGACCTGCCAGATGGTAAAGATCGCTAGGATCAAAATGCTCTTTTTAAAAATTCCACTCACAGCCCATCTCCGTTGTGACAGCCGTTTTCGCAGTATAAAAGCTCGATGATCTGATAGTTTTTAAGCTCGCTAAATTTATATGAAAGGGCGTTTTGTATCTTCTCTTTGCTGCTAAGACTAAGAGTTTTTACGCCTAAATTTGTAAAAAAGCCCGGCGGTATCGGACTTTGCTCGATACTACGCATCTTTAAATTTATAGCGTTTTGCTCCCTAAAGCTCTTCCACGTCAAAAAGGTGGTTCGCTCCAAATTTAGTCCCCTGCCAAGTTCTGCTAAGTCCTCACAGGGCGTCGTCACGTAAAGCCACTCGTCCTCTTTTAGCTTTGCGCTAAGCTCAAGCGCGCTTTCTATTAAAATGGGATTTAAATTTGAGATAAGCGCAGCTTGCTCTTTGAAATTTGCCCTGATGAAATTTACAGCTCTAGGACAGCGACTATCGAAGATGAGCTCACTTTGCGCAAGAGCGTTTTTATATGCGTTTTTTACGCTTTTAACGTGATCTTTTTCGCATTCTACTACGCTAAAGCCTCTCTCTTGCAAAATTTCTTTAAGTGCTGCAAAGTCGTAGATATTTTTTACAACAGGATTTAACCAAACAAGTTTTTTCATTAGAGCTCCCGTCAAATTTCAAAGTAAAATGTAATAATTAAAATCAAAATTGTATCACTTTAAAGTAAAAAGATGACTTTGGAGGTTAAATTTATAAGAAAACGGCTAGACTTTTAGGTCTAAATTTCGCTTTTTTTGGCTTTTCTTCATCAGTTTTAGTTATACTACGCCGCTTTTTTCAAGACGCATTAGCTCCTTATGATAGGCGAATTTCTCATCGTCGCTTCGGCCGATCACTAAGGCTAGAACCTTATTGCCATCAAGCTTGTCGGTATTTTGCACATTGTAAAGCGATAGCACGCCCTCTATCACCTCTTTAAACTCCGCGCCACTTTTCATGCTAGCTCTCATCAGCGCAAAAATCTCTGCCCGATCTTCTTGTCAGTGAAATTTATACTTTATAGCGTCTTGTACTCGGCTGACAGCTTATTCGGGCTAGTTAGCATAGAAATGCCATTTTTGCCTACCACTATGCTCTACGCTCCGACCTTCTCGCCAAGGTACTGCCTTAGCGCATATTCAAGCCACTTGTCCTTGAACTCCTCAGCGCTCAGATCCTTATCAAGTATCTCAAAGCCCTCCACATGGCTCTTGTGTCCAAGTCCGAACAAGGTGCCGCTATCATCTTTTGACGTGTACTCTTTTGCGAAGAGATCGACGTTTGTTGGATAGTATCCGATGATCGATTCGTAAAGCCTTCCAAAACCAAGCGCCTCGGTCTGATTGACGAAGCTTTTAAGCTCGTTTATCTCATCTTGGCTCATTTGCTTGTTGTATCCCATGAGTTTGCCCCAGATGCTTATCTTGCCATTAGCGGCTATGCCCGTGAGCGAGTGGTCTTTGGCAAATTTTAGCGGCCCATCATCTTTGTTAAATTTACTCTCGTTTGCGCGGTTTAAATTTATCTGATCGCTGCTTTGAGCTAATTTTTGGGATGATAAATTTAAGGAAATTTCGTCTGAGTTAGGCTTGATATTTTGAAAACCGCTATATAAATTTACGCCACCTATCATTTCAAATCCTTTGTGAGGTAGTTAAAACTAATATCGTCTCTTTTAGAGTAAAATTTAGAAATTTGTAGAGTTTGACTTGTAAATTTAGGCTGGCTTGGGAGTGGATAAATTTAGAATTTGCTTTTTAAAGCAACTCGTATTTTTGCCATATCGCAGATCATTTAAGATCAAATTTGCGCCATCTTCGCTCACATAACCGATCACTTTGATCGTAAAAATTTCATCGCCCATCTGCTAGAAGTTATCATGGTCGCCAAAGCGGTAAATCCTCTCTTTTGCGATGTGAGTGCTCCAAATTTCAAATGCTTCATCGTCGTTTTCGTGAACGGTTACATAAAGCTTATCTTTTGGTAGTTTTAGCACCTGCGTGACAAATTCCCAAGCGTAAGAGATCGCCTCTTTTTTGAAGTATTCGCCAAAGCTAAAGTTGCCTAGCATCTCAAAAAATGTGTGGTGGCGCGCTGTGTAGCAGGCGTTATCAAGGTCGTTGTGCTTACCACCAGCTCTTATGCAGGTTTGAGGGCTAGTGCGGATAGGTGGTGTTGGGCGTCCTGTGAAGATGCTCTTAAATGGCACCATGCCTGCGTTTGTAAAAAGTAGTGTTGCATCGTTTGGCACGAGTGGTGCAGAAGCTAGTCTATGTTTTTATAACTATCAAAATTTGAAATTTAGAAGCTTTTGGATTGCGAAATTGAAATTTGGTTTTGGTGAAGCTGGCTAAATTAAAATAGCCCATTTTTTAAAATGTAAGCCACGCAAACTACCTTGTAAATTTGAGCTACAACCCATTTCAACTAAAAAGCGAAATAAAATTCTTTTGTTTCTAGGATTTATAGTCTTTTGGGTAAAAATTGGCAGGATTTTGTAGTTTAGAAATTTGACTTTAAGCTTAATTTATCTTTATGAATATCCTGCCACTCTTTGAAACATTATAAAGACCACATAAATTTATGCTACATGCCACCCAAATTCTACTCAAACAGCATAAGACAAAAACGGATCCGCTCAAGGCAAAATTCACAACAAGTATCAAAAATAAAAAGAATAAATCCCGGAATTTATATCATTTTAGATTATAAATTTAAAATTTGTTTTTGGATAAATTAAATTTGAGATAGTTTGTCTAGATCATTTGCTCTTTGATCAGGCATTTTAAATATCTAGTCCTTATTTTTAACCTTGTAAATTTGCATCACAGCCACCACAAATCCTCTCAAGCCACTTCAGACAAATACCCTGCCCCAGACTTTGGTAAAAGCACCAAAATAAAAATTTAAAAAAGAAGCTCTAAATTTAAAATTTATATCATTTTGGCCCTGAATTTATAGGAAAGCAAAAATTTAACTTTTAGGCAAAATTGGGAAATTTATAACATAATATAGAGCATTTTGAAATTTTGTTTTATACTCGTTTTCTACTTATAAATATCTAGCAATTGCTCTTTAAAACTCACAAAATATCATATAAAATTACGCCGCATTACTGCTTCTAAATTCTGCCAAAACGAACATAGTAGAATTTAAAACAAACTAAGAATAGCTAGCTTAAATTCAGAAATTTATAGCGTTGGTATTAAAAAATTTAATAGGATAAATTTGAGCTAGAAATTTATGAGGTTGTTTTAGAAATTTGCGGATACATTAAATTTGATATTGTAAATGTCTAGTCCATTTTTATATTTTTAAACCAATATATAAATTTGCACTAGCTCCATGCCATCACCCCAAACACCTAAAAGGCTAAATTTTATAGCATTCTAAATCGCAAATTTGCCATGAAATAGGATGTATAATTTTAAAAAGCTTTTTAAAAAACGAAAATTTATAAAACATAAAAAAGATAAATTTAGAAAGAAAAGAGAGCCAGATAGGCCCTCTGGGGATTATTCAGCTACTAACTCTATATAAGCCATCTCAGCTGCGTCGCCTCTGCGAACGCGAGTTTTGATGATCCTTGTATAGCCACCGTTGCGCTCTTTAAATTTTGGAGCTACTTCAGTAACTAGCTTGTTTGTAGTCTCTTTGTCTTGCAAAGAAGCAAATACTGCTCTGTGAGCGTTAGAGTCGCCCTTTCTAGCTCTTGTGATAAGCTTTTCAACATAGCTTCTAAGCTCTTTTGCTTTTGGTAAAGTAGTCTCTATCTTTTCGCTTTTGATGATAGCTATCGCTAAATTCTTAAGCAATGCAGATCTATGAGATGACGTTCTACCAAGTTTGCGATATCCGTGTTTATGTCTCATCTATTGTCCTTTTATTCTTTTGCACTCATTTGTGATTTTAGCTCGGTTATTTTCTTTCTGAGTTGCTCTTTGCTATCTTTTAACACATCGACACCAACTGGATAGCCTATCTCTTCCATAACCGCTTTTATCTCTTCAAGAGATTTTTTACCTAAATTTTTAAGCTCTTTAAGCTCATTTTCGTCCATCAACGCAAGCTCACCGATAAATCTAATATCGGCCTTGTCAAGGCAGTTAAAACTTCTAGCACTTAAATTTAGATCTTCTACACTAGAAAGTAGTTTTGAAAACTCACCGCTTGCGCTTGAACTAGCAACTGGGGCGCTAACATCAATATCCAAAATTCCTTTAAATACTGACATTTGTTGATACATAGCTTCTAAACAATTTTTAAAAGCTTCTACTGGACCAACTTGACCATCTGTTGTTATTGTAAATACGATCTTTTCGTAGTCTGGATCATCTTCAACCAAGACGTTTTGTATCTCATAAACTGCTTTTTTAACAGGCGTAAAGAAAGCATCTAGTGCGATATAATCATCTTCGATCTCTTCTCTGATCTCTTCACTAGGAACATATCCGATACCTTTTTGGATGATAACTGAGAAATTTAACTCAGCATCTTCGTTGATAGTTGCAAGATATGCGTCTGGATTAACGATCTCAACCAAGTCATTATTTAGATCAGCTCCAGTTATCTCTTTTGGTCCTTTAAAGCTATACTCTATAACTTCACGCTCACTGCCGCTTTTTAATTTAAATCTGATCTTCTTCAAATTTATAATAAAAAATGCCACATCTTCAAGCATGCCGCGCATACTATCAAATTCGTGACTAACGCCTTTTATCTTTACGCCAATAGGAGCAAAGCCTACTGTGCTTGTGTAAAGAAGCCGGCGTAGTGGGTGAGCCAAAGTAACAGCATAACCTGCTTCAAAAGGATATGCTGTAATGTTAGCGACATTTTCGCTAACACTTTTAACTTCTATTTCAGTTGGCATATAAGCTGATGTAGTAATCTTTCTCATCTTTATACCCTCTATTATTTCGAATAAAGCTCTACTATAAATCTTTCCTCAACAGGAATGATAACCTCTTCTCTTTCTGGATTTCTAGTGAAAATTCCAAATTTTTTCTCTTTTTCCACATCTACCCAAGCAACGATGCCAGTTTGAGCTGTAAGATCGATCGCACGAACGATTTGTGGATTGTTTTTAGATTTCTCAGCAACTTCTACTTTAGAGCCTGGCTCCACTCTGTAAGATGGGATGTCCACTCTCTTGCCATTTACTAAAATATGTCCGTGAGTTACTAGCTGGCGAGCAAAACGACGAGTCGTTGCAAAGCCCATTCTGTAAACAACGTTATCTAATCTTTGCTCTAGTAGTTGAACCAAAAGAGCACCTGTGTTGCCCTCGCGGCGTGCTGCTTCTTGGAACAATCTTCTAAATTGTTTCTCAGAAACACCATACATAAATTTAGCTTTTTGCTTCTCACGAAGTTGTAAGCCATATTCGCTTATCTTTGCTCTTCTTTGTCCGTGTTGTCCTGGCGCATAAGGTCTTTTTTCTAAAGCACTTTTACCAGCAAGTCTTCTTTCGCCTTTTAACGCAAGAGACACACCAAGACGTCTTTCTAATTTTTCAACAGGTCCTGTATATCTAGCCATAATAATTTCTCCTAATTTTCTCTAATTATACGCGGCGGCGTTTTGGCGGTCTGCAACCATTGTGTGGTAAAGGTGTGATATCTTTGAAGAAAGTTACTTTTATACCCTCTACACCACCTACACTCTTAACAGCCGTTTCACGTCCGCTACCTGGACCTTGAACCTTAATGCCAACTTCTTTAATGCCGTGCTCTTTTGCTTTATTTAAAGCATCTTCTACGGCTTGTTGAGCTGCATAAGGAGTTGATTTTTTGCTACCTTTAAAGCCTAAGCCACCTGCACTACTCCATGCAATAGCATTTCCCATTTCATCAGTTACAGTTACCATAGTATTGTTAAATGTTGCACTGATATAAACGATACCTTTGGCTATGCTTTTTCTAACTACTTTTTTCTTAACAATTTTTCTTTTCGCCATTTATTATCCTTTAACCCTTGCCTTACTTAGTAGCCGCACCGACAGTTTTACGTCTGCCTTTTCTGGTTCTAGCATTAGTTTTAGTCTTTTGACCACGAACAGGAAGACCCTTTCTATGGCGAAGACCTCTGTAACTTCCAAGATCCATAAGAGCTTTGATATCCATAGCAACTTGTTTTCTCAAATCACCCTCAACGACGTGATGCTCTTGAATTTCTTTACGGATAGCTGCTGCTTCGTCTTCGCTAAGCTCGTAAACTCTCTTATCGTAAGAAATTCCAGCTGCGTCAAGAATTTGACGAGATTTATAAAGACCTATACCATAGATATAAGTCAAACCATACTCGATTCTCTTTTTGTTTGGTAAATCTACACCTGCAATACGTGCCATGCCTTATCCTTGTCTTTGTTTATGTTTTGGATTTTCGCAGATAACACGAATTATGCCACTACGTTTGACAATTTTACATTTGTCACACATCTTCTTTACAGAAGGACGAACTTTCATTTTAGTCTCCTAAAAATTTATTCCACTTTTTTAGGGGCTGCATCAGGTCTAAAGAAATAATTTAAACCAACTATTTTCAAAATAAGTGGGGAACTTTGAAAATAATTCTTCATACAGCTTTTCGCAAAGCTTGGATTTTACCCAAAACCAGCTTTAAATTTACTTAGCATATTTGCCACAAAATCAAATTTACTTATATCTATAAGTGATCCTGCCCTTGTCTAGGCTATATGGCGTAAGTTCTACTTTTACGCGGTCGCCAGGCATTATCTTTATATAATGCATTCTCATCTTTCCGGCGATATGACATAAAATTATATGTTTGTTGTCAAGCTCAACTTTAAAAGTTGCATTTGGCAGTGCTTCAACAACATTTCCATCAATCTCAATGACATCGTCTTTTGCCACAAACTCTCCTTTCTTTAAATTTTTCTCTAAATTTCACGCTTGACTTAAAATTTCAGCTTTGCCATTAACTATCGCCATACAATGCTCGTAATGGCTAGTTCTCAAACCATCTTTTGAGGTTACTTTCCAGTTATCGCTTCCCAAAACTGGCGTGCCATCTTTTTGGCAGATCATCGGCTCTATACAAAAAACCATTCCCTCTTTTATCTTTGGTCCAGCTTTTGGATTGTTTCCTTCAATATAATTTGGAATTTCTGGCTCTTCGTGTGGCCTTTTGCCTATGCCATGACCGCAATATCCGCGCAAAGGCACATAACCTCTACCTAGTATAAATTTCTCAAGCTCATAGCTAATCTCTTTAAAATGCATACCAGCTCTTATGAAATCAATCGCAAAATATAGTGCATCTTTTGAGCAAGCGATCAAAGCCTCATCTTCTTTTGAAATTTTACCAACCCCAAAAGTCCTAGCCGAATCACCAAAATAACCATCTAAATTTGAGCCAATATCAACACTAACGATATCGCCTTCTTTTAGTTTGTATTCGTTTGGAATTCCGTGAATTACCACTTCATTGACACTTATGCAAGCCGCATTTGGAAAGCCATAAAGCCCTTTAAAAGCTGGTTTAGCTCCAGCGGCTCTTATCATATCTTCACAAATTTTATCTATCTCAAGAAGGGAAATTCCAGGTTTTATGATCGTAGAGATGTGATCAAGCGTTCGAGCGACGATCTTGTTCGCCGCTCTCATTTTCTCTATCTCAGCTGGTCTTTTTAGCGTGATAGCCATTTTATAGACCTACTGCACTTAGAGTTTGGTATTTGTTTGTATAAGACTGAGCTTCTATACGTCTCATCGTATCAAGTGCTACTGATACCACGATAAGCACTGATGTGCCACCAAAATAAAATGGTACGCCCATAGTCTTTACAAGCACCCAAGGTAATGTTGAAATGATACCCAAGTATAAAGCACCACCTAAAGTTAGTCTGCCAGCTACTTCGTTTAGGTAGCTAGCTGTACTCTCTCCTGGTCTAACACCAGGGATAAATCCGCCTTGTTTCTTTAAATTTTCACTTATATCTTTTGTGTTAAACACGATAGATGCGTAGAAAAACGCAAAAAAGATAATAAATAAAAATGTTAAAACGTTAAACACATAGCCATTTGGACTTAGAAAGTCGTTGATAGCTTGGATTACTGGATTTGTGCTAGCCTGCAAAATAGTACTTGGAAACATCAAAATCGCACTAGCAAATATCGGTGGGATAACGCCACTTAAATTTACTTTGATCGGTATATAGTTCATTATACGCTTGTTTTGATTTTCCATTATCACTTTTCTCGAGTAAGAGATAGGGATACGTCTTTCGCCCATCTCAACAAAGATAATAGCTCCAATTGTCGCTAAAATGATAACCAAAATAGCGATGACTGTTAGGAAATTCATCTCAGAGGTATTTACCAAATTTACAGTTCCACCGATCGCACTAGGTATGCCAGAGACGATACCTGCAAAGATGATAAGACTTATACCGTTGCCTATACCACGTTGTGTGATCTGCTCGCCTATCCACATAAGTAGCATGGTGCCAGTTAGCATAGATACAGCAGAGATAGCGATAAATAAATTCATATCTATCATTATAGCTTGCTCGCCACCACGACCGCTTAAGCTTTGAAGTCCGATAGAAACGCCGATTGATTGCACAAGAGTGATAACGATAGTTGCATAACGTATGATTTGCATATATTTTTGCATACCGTCGCGCTCTTTTTTCATCTGACCTAACTTTGGAAATGTCGCTGCTAGAAGCTCCATGATGATCGAAGCTGTGATGTAAGGCATAATGCCTAGAGATATGATACTTAAACGCTCAGCGGCTTTACCACTAAACATATTAAATAGACCCAAGGCGTTGCTATTGTTTGAATTGAAAAATTCTTTAATTACGTCGACATTAACACCAGGAACTGGCACATAAGCCAGTATCCTGTATGCGAACAAAAATGCCAACGTGATTAAAATCTTGTTGGTCAGTGTTTTATCCATTATTTTGTTCCGCTAACGCTAACGTTCTCGTCTTTGATCTTTGAAGCAAGAGCTTTTGCGCTTGCACCGATTAATTTTATCTTAGTAACGCTCTTTGAAATTTTATGAACGCTAGCTATTGTTGCTATTGAAATTTCAGCAAGCTCTTTTATAGCTGCTATCTTTTCAACATTGATAACGTAAGGTTTTTCAAATTTAGAAGCAAAGCCTACCTTTGGAAGACGTCTTTGAAGTGGTTGTTGTCCGCCCTCAAAACCTCTTTTTTCATTGTAGCCTTTTCTTGCTCTTTGACCTTTGTTGCCTTTACCAGCAGTTTTGCCATTGCCACTGCCTTGACCACGACCTATTCTTTTAGTTGCATGAGTTGAACCTGCAGCAGGTGTTAATTTTTCTAATGCCATCTTAACTCCTTTCTCTTAGCTTTTTAGCAAACTAAGTGCTTTTATAGTAGCACGAACGACGTTTGCTGAGTTGTTTGAGCCAAGTGATTTAGTAAGGATATCCTTAATACCTGCAAGCTCGATAATAGGACGTGCACTACCACCAGCAATAACACCAGTACCTTCGCTAGCTGGGCGAAGTAGCATTCTACTTGCGTTGTATTTTACCTCTACATCGTGAGGGATAGTTGTGCCCTTGATCTTAACGTGGATAATATTTTTAAATGCGTCGTCGATCGCTTTTCTCATCGCATCTGGCACCTCTTTAGCTTTGCCATATCCAAAGCCAACTAGACCATTTCTATTACCAACAACAACTAAAGCTGTAAATCTAAATCTACGACCACCTTTAACAACCTTTGTAACCCGACCGATATCGACGATTACTTCTTCAAATTCTTCTCTATTATATTTTTCCATCGATTTTCCTTTGGGTTATAGCTTGATGCCATTTTCTCTTAAAGCTTCAGCAAATGCTGCAATAACGCCATGATACAAATAACCATTTCTATCAAAAATTGCAGTATCTATCTTCTTAGCTTTTAAAGCCTTAGCAAATTCTTTAGCTAAAGTGACCGCACCTTCTTTATTTGCTTTTATGCCTATTTTTCTACCATCAACTGCAGCTAGTGTAGTAGCTGTAACATCGTCAATCGCTTGAACATAAAGAGTTCTGTTTGATTTGAAAATAGAAACTCTTGGGCAAGTTGCAACACCAGAAATTTTACCTCTGATTCTTCTTTTTCTCTTAATTCTAAGAGCGATTTTTCTTTTTAGTACTTTTGCTGTCATTTACCGCTCCTTACTTCTTAGATGTCTTGCCCGCTTTGCGGATGATACGTTCTTCTAGATATTTAACGCCCTTGCCTTTGTATGGCTCAGGTGGTCTAAATCCTCTAACTTGAGCAGCCACTTGGCCTACTACTTGTTTGTCGTCACCTTTGATAGTAATAACGTTTTTATCAACGCTAGCTTCAACGCCTGCTGGTAGCTCATAGTTGATAAGGTGTGAAAAACCAAGAGAAAGCTCTAAAATTTTACCTTTTGCAGCTGCTTTGTAACCAACGCCATTGATCTCAAGCTGGCGAGTAAAGCCATGAGTGATACCAGTTACGATGTTGTTAGCAAGTGCTCTATATGTTCCCCAGTAAGCTCTGCTTTGGCGATCTTCGCCCTTTGGAGCAAAAACTATATGACCATTTTCTATCTTGACATCAACGTGACCTTTTGTGTCAAGCTCTTTTAAGTGATTGCCCTTTTTAAATTTTAGGACATTATTTTCAACGCTAACGTCTACACCACTTGGGATAGCGATAGGCTGTTTTCCAATACGTGACATTTTTTTCCTTTACTTGTCTAGGGTGTTCCTACATTTACGAATAAACACCACAATGCCGTAAATTTGATCGTCAAATTTGACGAAACCTGACTAAATTTAGCCTTGGCGAAATATAAAATTTCACCTAGCTAAAGTTAAATTTCTAAATTTAAAACAACGCCAAAACGTTGCTTTGCCATTACCAAACGGTACAAAGAACCTCGCCGCCAACACCAGCTTTACTTGCTTCAATACCGCTCATAACGCCTTTACTTGTGCTAACGATAACTGTTCCGTAACCATTTTTAAAACGCTTAATGTCGTCTTTGCCTTGATAAACACGGCGACCAGGTTTTGAAACCCTTTTAAGCTCGTTTATAACGCTTCTGCCGTACTCATCATACTTTAAAACTACGTTTATAAATTTCTTGTTACCCTCTTCGATAACGTTGTAGCTCTCGATATAGCCTTTTGCTGCAAGGATAGAAAGAGTAGCCTCAACAACCTTAGAATGAAGCAATTTAGCAGTCTCAAGTCTTCTCATACTTGCATTTCTAATGCGTGTTAATCCATCTGAAATTAAATCGTTCAACATTTCTATTCCTTACCAACTTGCTTTTTTAAGACCAGGTATTAGGCCTTCGTTAGCCATTTTTCTTAGGCAAACACGGCAAATTCCAAAATCTTTATAAACAGAGTGCGGACGACCGCAAATTTGGCATCTAGTATAGCCGCGAACCGCAAATTTTGGCTTGCGTGCAGCTTTTGCTATCATTGATTTCTTTGCCATTTTACTTTCCTTTTGCAAACGGCACACCAAATAGCTCTAGCAATTTGAATGCCTCTTTATCATTTTTAGCCGTAGTAGCAATCGTAATATTCATACCATGAGTTCGTAAAATTTTATCATACTCAACCTCTGGAAACATTAGCTGCTCGCTAAGACCGAAGTTATAGTTTCCACGTCCATCAAAGCCATTTTTTGGAAGACCACGGAAGTCTTTAACTCTTGGAAGAGCAACACTGATTAGCTTATCTAAGAAAGCATACATTTGCTCTTTTCTCAAAGTTACTTTGATACCAACAGGGAAACCTTCGCGAACTTTAAAGCCAGCAACTGATTTTTTAGCATCAGTAATAACTGCTTTTTGTCCAGCGATAAGTGAAATGGTATCAGCCATATTTTGAAGCACTTTCTGATCTTTCGCAGAGTCTCCAGCGCCTACACTGATCACGATCTTCTCGAGCGCAGGGATAAGCATTGGATTTTTAATGTCAAATTCTTTTACGAGAGCTGGCTTGATAGTTTCGTTAAATTTATCTTTTAATCTACTCATATCTCTTATCCTTCAACTTTCGCGACATTTGATATGTCAATTGGCATCTCTTTATTTACGTGACCACCATTTGGAGTTTTTTCGCTTGGTTTGATAGCTTTTTTAGCTACTTTGCATCCCTCAACTATTACCTGACCTTTTTTTGCAAGAACTGCTAAAATTTTACCAGTTTTGCCTTTATCGTCACCAGCGATGATCTTAACGGTATCGCCTTTTTTGACTTTAAATTTTACATTAGCCATTATAAAACCTCCGGAGCTAGCGAAACAATCTTCATAAAGTTAGCATATCTAACTTCACGTCCAACTGGTCCAAAAATACGAGTGCCGACTGGCTCTTTTTTGCTATCAAGTATAACAGCTGCATTCTCGTCAAAGCGGATTAGCGAACCATTATCTCTTTGAACCTCTCTTTTAGTTCTTACAACAACAGCTTTTACAACCTGTCCTTTTTTGATCTTACCATTTGGAAGAGCTTTTTTAACAGAGCAAACTATGATATCGCCAAGTGTAGCGTATCTTCTTTTGCTACCGCCAAGAACTTTTATACACATTAATTCTTTTGCGCCGCTGTTATCAGCAACTGCAAGTCTTGTAAAACTTTGAATCATTACTCAACTCCCTTTGCCAATACTGCTTTTAAGCGAAAATTCTTGCGAGCTGAAAGTGGTCTGCACTCAACTGCAACAACTGTATCGCCTGCTCTTGTCTCATTTTTCTCATCATGAACTAAATATTTCTTAAAGCGTTTTACAAATTTATGGTATCTTGGGTGCATAACGCGTCTTTCTACCAAAATAGTAGCTGTTTTATCTCCAGCTTTTTGTAAAACAACACCTTGAATTTCTCTTTTTAATGCCATTTTACGCCCCTTGTCTTGTTGCACTAATTGCAGTGTTGATCTGAGCTATCTCTTTGCGAACAGCACTAATCTCATTAGGGTTGCTTAACTGCATAGTTTTTAGCTTTTGTCTCAATGTAAATAAAAGCACCTTTTTCTCTTTTAGCAACGCGTTTAATTCTGCAACGCTCTTATCTTTTAACTCAGTATATTTCATTTTCACTCTCTCGCGTTACAAATTTTGATTTGAAAGGAAGTTTGTGTAGAGCCAAAGTTAAAGCTTCACGAGCTAACTCTTCGTCAACACCAGCCATTTCAAATATTATACGACCAGGTTTAATGTTCATAACCCACTCTTCAACTCCTGCCTTACCTTTACCCATACGAGTTTGTAGAGGTTTTTTAGTAAGTGGCTTGTCAGGGAAAACCCTAATCCAAATTTTAGCCTGTCTCTTTACGTGACGAGTTAGAGCTTGACGAGCAGCTTCTATTTGGCGTGAATTTACTCTACCAGCCTCAACAGCTTTAAGTGCAAATTCGCCAGTTGCTAAAGATGCTCCACGAGTCGCATAACCACGGTTGCGACCTTTCATTTGCTTACGAAATTTCGTTCTTTTAGGCATCAACATAATTATTTACCTCTTCTTGCTCTACGTGTTTTCTTAGGTGCTTCTTCTTCAGTTTTCTCAGGTTGAACACCTTTTTGAAGAACCTCACCTTTAAAAATCCATACTTTAATACCTATGTTTCCATAAGTCGTATGAGCCTCAGCTACACCGTAATCTATCTTTGCTCTAAGAGTATGAAGCGGAACGCGACCTTCTAGATACCACTCGGTTCTTGCCATCTCAGCGCCACCTAAACGACCAGCAACTGAAATTTTAATACCTTTAGCGCCTGATTTTTGAGCACCTTGGATAACTTTTTTCATAGCACGTCTAAATGCGACACGCTTTTCAAGTTGCATAGCTACGTTTTCAGCAGCAAGTTGAGCTGAAGCTTGAGCTTTTCTTTCTTCTTTGATATTTACATTTACTTCTTTGCCGATAAGTTTGCTAACTTCGTTCTTTAGGTTTTCAACATCTTGACCTTTTTTGCCGATGATGATACCAGGACGAGCTGCAACTACGGTTACACGAAGTTTTTTAGCCGTTCTTTCGATTAAAATTTGGCTAATTCCTGCATAGTAAAGTTTTTTCTTTAAAAACGCACGAATTTTGTAATCTTCACCGATATTTTCAGGAAGACTTTGTTTGGTTGGAAACCATCTAGATTCCCAGTTGCGGTTAATTCCTAGTCTAAGACCTATTGGATTTACTTTTTGTCCCATATTATGCTTCCTTCTTTTCAGGTTTAGATACTTCTACCATTACATGAGAAGTAGGTTTGCGAATTTTGCTCGCTGTTCCTCTTGCTCTTGGTCTAAATCTCTTTAATACAGGACCAGCGTCAACGCGGCAACTAGTTACTACAACCTCTTCTGGTTCAAATCCGCCATTTGCTACTGCTGAGCTAATAGCGTTTGCTATAAATTTAGCACCACGATTTGGCATAAATTGCAAGCTTGCAAGTGCTAGCTCGGCATTCATACCTTGAACTTCTCTTGCTATAAGTCTTGCTTTTGTAGGAGAAAGTCTTACGAATTTTATAATTGCTTTACTCATATTATCTCTCCTTACTTGCCGATTTTCTTTTGCACTGAGCCTTTATGGCCCTTAAATGTGCGTGTTGGAGCAAATTCGCCAAGTTTATAGCCTATATGATTTTCTGTAACATATACAGGAATAAAGCTCTTGCCATTATGAACGTTGAATGTTAGTCCAATCATTTCAGGTACAATCGTGCTACGTCTTGACCAAGTCTTGATTGGTTTGTTATCGTTTGCATTTTTTGCGGCAATAACTTTTTTCATTACATGATCATCTACGAAAGGACCTTTTTTGAGTGATCTTGCCATCTCTATTTTCCTTTCCTTCTTGAAATTATAAGCTTATCGCTAGCTTTTTTACGGCGAGTCTTAGCACCTTTAGTTGGTTTACCCCATGGAGTAACTGGGTGACGGCCTGAATTTTTCTTACCTTCACCACCGCCGTGTGGGTGATCAACTGGGTTCATAGCAGAACCACGTGTTTGTGGGCGGATGCCACGGTAGCGATTACGTCCAGCTTTACCGATAGTGATGTTAGCCCAGTCTTCGTTGCCAACTACACCGATACTTGCCATACACTCAGCTAGTACTTGTCTCATCTCACCACTTGGCATTCTTAAGATAACATACTTCTCTTCTTTACCCATTAGCTGAGCATAACCACCAGCTGAACGAGCTATCTGAGCGCCTTTACCAGGTTTTAGCTCTACGTTATGAACGATAGTACCAACTGGGACAAATCTTAATTTCATAGCGTTGCCTGGTTTAATATCTAGTGAGCCCTCATCAATAGATGCGATAACGTCGCCAACATTTAGGCCATTTGGTCTAATGATATAGCGCTTTTCACCGTCTTTGTAAGCTATAAGAGCGATACGGCAGTTTCTGTTTGGATCGTACTCGATCGCTTCAACTTTACCTTCTATACCAAATTTGCGACGTTTGAAGTCTATGATACGATAAAGTTTTTTTGCACCTGCTTCTTTGTGTCTTGAAGTTATACGACCATTGTTGTTTCTACCGCCAGATGCAGGTAGTTTAACAAGCAAGCTTCTAACGCTTGGTTTAGCTGTTATATCTTCAGAGCTTAGTCCAGTCATATATCTACGACTAGGTGTATATGGTTTATATGATTTTATAGCCATCTTACGCCTCCGTATTTTCTAGGCTTACGCCTTCAGGCAACTTAACGTAAAATTTCTTAATTTCGTCACGCTGACCTGCTCTTCCTCTAAAACGCTTAACCTTGCCGCTAATTCTAAGTGAATTTACGCGAACAGGCGTTACTCCAAAATACTCTTGTAAAACTGCTTTTAAGCTGTTTTTTGTAACTCTTGGTGATGTTTGGATAACAACAACGCCTTGTTCTTGAAGGCCTAGAGTTTTTTCTGTATAAATAATTGTTTTGATATCAGTTATATCCGCCATTTTAGCCCTCTTTTGTTATAGTTTTTAGTGCAGCTTTTTCAATAATAACCGAACTAAATGTAGAGACAAGATAAGCATTTACCTCATTTGCATCTACTACATAGCAGTTTGCTAAATTTCTAAAAGCAAGTAGTGTTTTATCGTCTAGTAAATCTTTAACGATAAGCGCGTCTTTTACTTTTAAATTTTTGATGATATTAGCTGCATCTTTTGTCTTTCCAGACTCGATTGAGATGCTATCTACTGCGAAAATTTTACCATCTTGTGCTTTTACTGCCAAAGCGTACTCAAGAGCTAGTCTTTTTTGTTTTTTATTGACTTTTTGAAAATAGTTTTTCTCGTTTGTTGGACCAAATGCAACTGCACCGCCTACCCAAACGTTAGTTCTAGTTGAACCCGCTCTTGCGCCACCACGTCCTTTTTGTCTCCATGGTTTTTTACCACCACCGCTTACAAAAGCACGGCTTTTAGTATGAGCCGAATTTGCTCTTATACCAGCAAGGTAAGATTTTACATAAAGATATAGGTTGTGCGGATTTACTTCAGCGTAGCTTGCAGGAAGCTCTAGCTCGCCTGAATTTTCAAATTTATCGTTTAATACGTGAATTTTACTCATTTTACAATCCTTATTTTACCCATTGCACCATTGTGACCAGGAACGCAACCTTTTACAACTACGATGCCATTTTGAGCGTCAAAGCTTATTAGCTCGTTTTTAACAGTAACTTTCTCATTACCCATGTGTCCTGCCATTTTCATACCTGGTTGAACACGACCTGGCCATTCGCAGTTACCAATTGAACCGTGGCGTCTGTGGAAACGTGAGCCGTGGCTTTTTGGACCACCACCGAAACCATGTCTTTTTACCACACCTTGGTAGCCTCTACCTTTTGAATTAAAGCTAACTTTTAAAATTTTAGCCTCATTTAATGGTGTAAAGTCTAGGTTTCCAACTTCACTATTAGCTACTTCAAGCGTAGCAAATTTGTTAAATTCTGCAGTCAGATTATATTTCTTTTGCTGACCAGCGATAGCTTTGTTGTTTGCTTTAGTGTGGGCATACGCTACGATAGCACGTTTGTTTTCGTCGATCTCACATACTTTAGCCTCAACTAGCTTAAGTAGTGTAACTGGCGTACTCTTCGTGGCAATCGTTCTACTCATGCCTATTTTTTCTACAATATATTCCATACTCTTATCCTTTTGTCCGCTTATTTCATCGCACGAACTTCGACATTAACTTCTGGAGCTAGGTCGAGTTTTGTTAGGCTATCTACAGTTTCTGGAGTAGCAGCTACGATGTCAAGCATGCGAGCGTGTATTCTCATCTCAAACTGCTCACGTGAGTCTTTGTTGATGTGTGGAGATTTTAAGACTGTATAGCGTTTGATCTTTGTAGGCATTGGTACCGGGCCACGAACGTCGGCACCTGTTCGTTTGACAGCTTCTACGATTGCTGCAACAGTGCGGTCTAGAACTCTATGGTCGTAAGCTTTTAGCTTTAACCTGATTCTTTCCATGTGTTTTCCTTTAAAAAGAACTTGTCGCAAACTCGCGACCTCTTTACATCAAAATAACTCGCATAGGATCAAGCGATCGTACGAGCAAGACATAGGTCTTTTCGTAAAGAGATAGGGATTTTACAAAAAAGCCATTATAGTTGTCAAGAAAAACGCTATTTTTTGTTGAATTTTGATTAATTATTTCCTTTTAA
>CAUUIN010000008.1:0-39457 GCA_963545295.1 uncultured Campylobacter sp.
GGCTGCATTTTCCATCAAAAGCTCTTCGCTAAGGTCAAATTTCTCGCTCGCTCGCTCGTCTAAAACTCTCGTATCTAAATATAAATTTTTCATTCTATGCCCTAAAACTAAGCGCCTCTAAGATGTGGGGCTTTAAAATTTGCTCGCTCTCATCAAGATCAGCGATACTTCTAGCCACTCTAAGCGTCCTTTTTATGCCCCTTTGAGAGAGGTTGTATTTCGTGGCAGCCTTTTGTAAGATCTCGCTTGCCTCGGCGTCTAGCGTGCAAAATTTAGCTACCTCTGCGTCACCAAGTTTGCCATTTAGCTCATCTTGACCGCGCCTTTTTTGAAAGATAAAGGCTTTTAAAACCATCTCGCTCATCTGCTGCGAGCTCAAACTCGCCTTGTCGCTTGGTGAGCTCTCGTCCATCGCAACCTTTAGATCGATGCGGTCAAGCACCGGGGCTGAAATTTTGGCTTTGTAGTTTTTTATCTCATTTTCGCTGCATTTGCAGTTTAGGTTGCGGGAGAATAAATTTCCACAAGGGCAGGGATTTTGAGCGGCTACGAAGATAAATTTGGTCTCATAAGTCACTTTTGAATTTACCCTTGCGATGTGGATTTGATTGTCTTCAAGTGGCTCTCTAAGGCTCTCGATCACTTGCTTTGCAAAGTGTGGGAACTCATCAAAAAATAGCACTCCGCCATTTGCAAGTGCGATCTCGCCGATCTTTGCGACGTTTGAGCCTCCGCCAAAGATCGAGCTTTTTGTCGAGGTGTGATGTGGTGAGCGAAAGGCTCTAGTGCTTGTAAATTCGCTATCTTGCAAATTTAGTGAGCGGTAGGCGGCGGACTTTAGCACCTCCTCTAAGCTTTGTGGTGCCATTATATAAACGAGGCGTTTTGCGCACATACTCTTGCCGCTGCCTGGGCTGCCTTCAAATAAGATATTATGCATGCCAACAGCTGCGATGACGCAGGCTCTTTTGGCTCTTTCTTGACCCAAAACGTCCTTAAAATCAAGCTCGAAGTTTAAATTTGGAACGTATCTTTTGCCAGAAATTTCTATCACATTTGAAAATAGCTCGTGCGTGGCGCTAAAATGCCTGCCTTTTGCAAATTCTGAGTCGCTAAAAAACTTGATCGCCTCTTCTAATGTACTAACGCCATAAACCTCTAAATTTGGGATCATTGAAGCTTTGGTGGCTATCTCACTAGGCACTAAAATTTTTGCATTTTGCACCTGCGTGCTTAAAAAAAGTAGGATCGAAAATAAATTTGCCGTGCTTTTTACACTTCCATCAAGCCCAAGCTCGCCAAAAACGAAAATTTTCTCCAAGCTTTTTGCTTTTTGAAGAGCGATTAAAAGGGCGATACTTAGATCAAAGTGCGAGCCACTTTTTGGTAGATCTGAAGGGGATAAATTTATGGTTATCTTTTGCGCTGGAAAGGCAAAGTCAAGCGCTAAAAGTGCCGCCTTTACGCGCTCTGTGCTCTCTTTGATGCTGGTGCTTGCAAGACCCACGATACTAAAGCCAGGAAGTCCGCGCGAAAAGATCGACTCAACATCAATGATCTTTAGTCCGTCGCCGTAAGTAGCACATTTTAGGGACTTCATGATGTCTTTTCTTTTTTTTGCTTTTTGTATTCCTTGTCGAATTTCTTGCGTTTGTTAAAGCCTATTTTTTCTATAAAAAGATGTCCGTCTAAGTGGTCATTTTCATGCTGGATGGCGATAGCTAGAAGCCCGTCGGTCTTTAGGGTCTGCTCTTTGCCAAAGCGGTCTTGAAATTTGATGCTAACGACTTCGCTTCGCTTAACATCCTCGTAGTAGCCAGGCACGCTAAGGCAGCCCTCTTGATAGACGCACTCGCCTTCACGTAGCTCAAATTTAGGGTTTATGACCTCGATTAAATTCTCTTTATCTTGCACACCCTCTTCGTTGGCTAAATTTATGATGAAAATTCTCTTTGAAACGCCTATTTGTATAGCCGCAAGACCGATGCCTTCTTTTGCGATCATCGTTTCATACATATCATCAAGAAGTTTGTGAAGCTTCTCATCGAAGACTTCGACCTCTTTTGAAATTTCATAAAGTTTTTTATTTGGATAGGATAAAACTTCTAGGATCAAACTAATTCTCTGCTTTCTCGTCTAAAAATAGTGGCTCGTTTAGGTCTTGGCTAGTCTCTAGCTTATCAAGTGCGTGAGAGAGCAGCTCTTCGGTGCTCTTTGTCTTTGAGATCATACTTGAGACGATTTGCACGTCTAGTTTGCACTCTTCGTTGTCGATCTTCCAAGGCATAGATGAGAGCATGTTTAAAATTCTCGCGCATGCTTGCTTTGTGCCGTTTTCATCAGTGTATTTCATCACCATAGCAAAGCAGCCATCACCGTAGTGTGCGACTATATCGCTTCTACGTGAAGTTCTTAAAAGAAGCTGTGACATGCTTTTAAACATATTGTTTCGCTCTTTTAAATTCTTAACTCGGTTTGCAAATTTATCTTTTATCTTAACTAGCAAAAATGAGGCATTATAGCCGTAACGCTTAACAGACTCGATCTCGCTGCTGATGGTCGCTACTAGAAATTTCTTGTTATAAACCTCATAGGTCGTATCATAGATCGACTGCTCTTCGATCGCCTTAAACATCTTGCCGACCTCTTCGTAGCTCATCTTGATGACGTCAAGGTGCTTATCCATAAGGTCGTTTAGCTTTATAAGGTCTTGGTTAAAGGCGCTTAAAACGTTTTGGAGCGCAAGGATATTTGTGTTGTTTTTAAGCCCATCCATACGCTTTTGCACTAGGCTTCTCATAACGCCTAAATTTTTATAGATGAGCACGACTGCTTGAAGCATGCTCTTTATCTGGATGAAGCCTTGTTTCACCTCTTTTTCGATAGAGATGTTGCCATTTGTTGGCACTGAGCTTTCAGAATTTGCCACGATGATATCGCCGATCTCTTTTCTAAACTCATCTGACTGCCCATCAAGCATCTTTTCAAAGTAGATAGAGTAGTTTGTCGGCGTAGATGGGACGTTGTCGTCGCTTAATTCGTGCAAAACGTCCTCTGAAAATTTATAGATATTTACCTTTTCTTTTTTGACAGCTGGTTTTGCTTCAGCTGCTTTTTTCTTTGGATCTGGGGCATTATCTATCTTTATCACTTTTGGCCTTATTTAAAACTTTTCTCCAAAATTTTATCGACAAGTCCGTACTCTTTAGCTTCAGCTGAGCTCATAAAGAAGTCACGTTCGGTATCTTTTACGATCTTGCTTAGCTTTTGGCCTGTATTTTTAGCCAAAATTCCATTTAAAATTTCTTTCAAACGCAAAATTTCACGAGCTTGTATCTCGATATCAGTCGCTTGTCCTCTAGCACCGCCAAGTGGTTGGTGTATCATGATACGAGAATTTGGTAGTGCATATCTCTTGCCAGGTGTGCCACAGCTTAGCAAAAATGCACCCATACTGGCGGCCTGACCGATGCAGATCGTGCAAACATCTGGCTTTATGTAGTTCATCGTATCATAGATGCTAAAGCCACTTGTTATCACGCCACCTGGTGAGTTTATGTAAAGGTAGATATCTTTATCTGGATCTTCAGCCTCTAAAAATAGCAGCTGAGCGACGATAGAAGCAGCCATGCCGTCCTCTATCTCGCCACTTAGCATAACGATCCTGTCTTTTAAAAGACGGGAGTATATATCATAGCTTCGCTCACCTCTACTAGTTCTTTCAACTACGACAGGAACGTAATAGCTCATTACTCAGCCTTCTCTTTTTTGCTTGCTTTTTTCTCGTCTTTTTCTTTATTGAAAAGCTCGCTAAATAGCTTCTCTTCGATCATCGACATCTTTATGGCTGGAAGCATGCCTTGGTTGCGGTACATCTCAAGGTGCGCTTTTGGATCTTGGCCGCTTCTATACGCCTCAAAATAGATCACTTGAACGACCTCTTGATCGCTCACTTTCACGCCTCTTACGCGAGCTAGCTCATCGATGATGAAAGTTAGGCGAACGCTATTTTCAGCGTCTTTTCTATACTCGTCACGTTTTTTAGCTAGAGCATCTTTGTCTTCTCTAAATTTCTTCATATCGTCTGGAGTAAATGTGCTCCATGCGTTTCTAAACTGCATATCGATCTCTTGCTCGACGATATTTTTTGGCACGTCAAATTTAAATTTCTCAACCGCAGCTTCAGCAAATTTTGGTTTTAGCTCTTCGTTTATAAGCTTATAAATTTTCTCTTGGCGAATTTGCTCTTTTATGCGCTCTTCAAGTAGCTCTTCAGTTGGTTTTTCTTCATTTGGAAGGATAGTTTTTAGCATCTCTTCGTCTAGTTTTTCAGGGATCTTTCTCTCTTGAATTTCATGAAGTTTGATCTTAAAAATAGCATCTTTGCCAGCTAAATTTGCAGCGCCATAGTTTTCTGGGAATTTGACAGCGACATCTTTTTCGCCACCAGCTTTTATGCCTACCATGCCATCTTCAAAGCCTGGTATGAATTGGTTTGAGCCGATCTCTAGCACGTAGTTTTCAGCCTTGCCACCTTCAAATGCAACACCATCAACAAAGCCTTCAAAGTCAAATTTAGCAAAATCGCCCACTTTTAGGCCTCTTTTGCCCTCTACCTTTTCAAGCGGAGCTATCATTTTTAAAAGCTCAGCCTTCTTCTCATCGACATCTTTTTTCAAAACGCGTGGGTTTGAAAACTCTGGTATCAAACTCTCATAGCCACTTACATCAACACTTGGCTTAAATGAAACTGTTAGCTCAACGTCGATCTTGCCATCTTTTTTGTCAAATTTTGAAACGATAGGCTCGCCGATAAGGTCGTCATTTTTCTTGCCTGCTTTTTTGATAGCCTCTTCGACTACATCTCTTAAGACATCTTGCTCAGCGTCGTTTGTTAGCTCTTTTTCGTAGCGTTTTAGCACGACAGCGACTGGCACATGGCCTTGTCTAAAGCCATCTACTTTCATAGTTTTTGCTGCTTTTTTTGCTAGTTTTTCTACGCTAGACTTTATAGCATCTGCACTTACAGTCGTGCTTGCTAGGGTATTTACGCTATCTAGAGCTTTGATTTTGATTTCCATCGAATTCCTTTATGAATACAAATTTTTAGCCCAAAATATAGCAGAATTTTCCTTATTTCATTGTAAATTTGTAAATTTTTATAGATATAAAAGGCGTTTTAACGTAGAATTTAGTGATAAAGCTATGGAGAAAATTTATGCAAGAGAGTTTTGAAAATTCAGTTAAAAATATGCTAACGATTATCGGTGAAGATCCAAACAGAGAGGGGCTTGTTAAAACCCCTGAGCGCGTTTATAAGGCTTTTAAATTTTTAACTAGCGGATACGATCAAGACCCAAAAGAGGTGCTTGGTGATGCGCTATTTACTAGCTCAAATAACGAAATGGTTTTAATGCGAAACATCGAGTTTTACAGCCTTTGCGAGCACCATTTGTTACCGATAATTGGCCGTGTGCATGTGGCATACATCCCAAATGGCAAGGTTGTTGGCCTTAGTAAAATTCCACGCATGGTAAATATCTACGCTAGACGCTTGCAAATTCAAGAGCAGATGACCGAGCAGATCGCAAAGGCGCTCGAGGACGTTATCGCTCCAAAAGGCGTTGGTGTCGTGGTTGAGGCTAGGCATATGTGCGTGGAGATGAGGGGCGTAGAGAAGATAAACTCGACTACGACGACCTCTGCGCTTAGGGGCTGCTTTATCAAAAACGCAGACACAAGAAGGGAGTTTTTCTCACTTATAAATTCGCCTAGGGAAACGCATTTTTGAGTTTAGAGCGCATAAATTCAAGGCTTAAAGAGGGCGTAAAGCTCTCAAATACCTTTGGCGTCATCACAAAGATCACAGCTACAACGATAGAGATCACCGGACTTCGCCCAAGTATCGGTGACATCGTGCGCATAGTGGCAAAAGACAAGAGCAAAAACGGCCTTGGCATGGTGACACAGATAAAGACAGATGGCGCTTATATTAGCCCTTTTGGCTTTGTCGAGGGCTTTAGGATAGGCGACTTCGTCTATGAGAGCGATCAGGGTATGAGCATACCTGTGGGGCCAAATTTGCTTGGTCGTGTGGTCGATCCATTTATGAAACCAATAGATGGCAAAGGGCCGATCGATACGACTGAGTATATGCCTATCATGAGAGCGCCGATAGATGCGATGAAAAGGGGGCTTATAAACGAGCCTTTTAGCGTTGGGATAAAGACGATAGATGGGCTTCTTACATGTGGCAAAGGGCAAAAGCTAGGCATTTTTGCGGGTTCAGGTGTGGGCAAATCAACTCTCATGGGTATGATCGTAAAAAACACGCTAGCTCCCATAAAAGTAGTCGCGCTAATAGGCGAGCGTGGCCGTGAGGTGCCTGAATTTATTGAAAAAAACCTAGGCGGCGACCTGGAGGGCACAGTGATCATCGTAGCGACTAGCGATGATAGCTCGCTCATGCGAAAATACGGCGCTTTTTGTGCGATGAGCGTGGCTGAGTACTTCAAACAGCAGGGCAACGACGTGCTTTTCATCATGGATAGCGTGACGCGTTTTGCGATGGCGCAGCGTGAGATCGGCCTTGCGCTTGGCGAGCCACCGACATCAAAGGGCTATCCGCCAAGCTCGCTCACACTCTTGCCACAGCTAATGGAGCGCGCCGGCAAAGAGGAGGGCAAGGGCAGTATAACGGCGTTTTTTACTGTGCTAGTCGAGGGCGATGATATGAGCGACCCGATAGCTGACCAAAGCCGCTCTATCCTAGACGGACACATCGTGCTAAGCCGCGAGCTAACGGACTTTGGTATCTACCCACCCATAAATATCCAAAACTCAGCCTCGCGTGTCATGGGCGACGTGATCGGCAAAGAGCACAAGCTAAATGCGATGAAATTTAAGCGCCTTTACTCGCTTTTAAAAGAAAATGAGGTCTTGCTTCGCATCGGCGCATATCAAAAGGGCAGCGACAAGGAGCTTGACCTTGCGATCTCAAAGAAAGAATTTATGGAGAGCTTCTTAAAACAAAGCTCAGAAGAGGCCTTTGCGCTTGAAGAGGTCGAAGAGCTGCTTGATAAGATCAATCAGTAAAATTTTGTATAAATTTGACTACTAAAATTTCATAGCCTTTTAAATTTTATTTATTATTAAAAAGATCGATAAATTTGAAATTTATAGGGCTTTTTGGGGTTAAATTTAAAGGAGTGGCGGCTTTTGCGCCACAAAAACGATAAAGTGTTTTAAAAAGCGATAATACATACACGCTAAAAACGGCAGATAAAATTTAGATTTTTGGCTCTTTTGTTAAAAATGCTTGTTTGTAAAAATGCGACATTAAATTTGAAATAGGTGAGTGAGCTAAATTTACATTAGGCGGTTGTGAGTAGGATTTGTTTGCTTGTGGCTTTTGCAAATTTGCATAGATAAAAATAAAATTTAATGCAAGAACATACGCAACTAGAGGCGACAAAGTTTTTGTGGTTTTTGGATAAAAACTACCCATCTGCAAAGGTTGTGATGATAAATTTATACTAGTGTCTATAAGTTGGCACTTGCCATGCTGTAGTCTTTCGCTCAAATTTAATAAAAAATTTCACACTTTGACCCGCAGTCATCTACTTTAATGCAAAAGACCGCGATATATGACAAAGTAGGGAGATAGTTTATATATAAAATTTATCTGCCTAAACGGGAGCTATAGAGCGAATAAATTTCAAAATTTTAGATATTTGAAAAATGCTTGTTTGCAAAGGACGCGGTAGTAAATTTATGGCAAGCAAGCGAGTTAAATTTATACAAAAAGTCTATGGCCTAGTGTCTGCCCTGTCTTAGTTTTTGCAGAAATTTAATTGTAAAAAATTCCACGTTTAGTTTAGCAAGTGCCGATGTTTTAGGCTTTGTCTCGTGACGCAAAGCGTATATTAAAAAAGCGCAAGAAAAACTTCTTTTTGCCAAAGATCAAATTTTTATAACTTTTAATGGTAAGCTTCTTGTAAATTTAATAGATAAAAGCAAATTTAATATCCGCACTTTAGTCTTTGTGCGGTGTAAAATCTGCAACATGCTTTAGAAAGATCTAAGAGTAAAATTTATATTTTTATTCTCACTAAAGCTCAAATTTAGCTCACTCTCCCTATTGCTTTTTGGGGCATGCTCTGTATAAAAACAAAATTTAATCCTCTCGACATTTCATCGCCAAATCTTAAATTTAACTCGCATTTTCTGTGATCTTAGCGGCAAAACTCATCTAAATTTTATAAATTTCTCATCAACATCGGTGGCTTTTTCAGAGCAAAGTCAAATTTATAAATTAAGACAAGGCCTAAGAGCCAAATCCCATCTTTTTATCCTCGCCAAAGCTTGAGTTTAGCTCGCGCTCTATCGTCGTTTTGAAGTCTTCAAAGGTAAAAATCCCATCATCTTTTATCGCTACTTTTAATGCGGTATTTTTTAGCGCAAGGACGATTTGCGCGCCACTTAGGTTAAACTCAGCCAGCCTTTCTACGCTAAATCCATCTTCAAAGCTCGCATTTTCAGGCAAAATTTTACGCCAAATGGCGAGCCTGCCGTTAAAATCAGGCTTTTTAAACTCGATCTTGTAGTCAAACCTTCTAGAAAACGCCACGTCAAGGCTTTGCAAGAAATTTGTCGTAGCGATCAGCACGCCCTCAAAGTGCTCGATCTGCTCTAAAAAGATATTTTGCATTTGATTATGCATCTTTTCAGCGCCGCTTGAGCTCTCCACCCTCGTGCTTAAAAACTGATCGGCTTCATTTAGCAAGAGCACCGGCTCGCTGCCGCTTTTTTTGCAAATTTCTTTGTAGGTGTCAAAAATTTTCCTTACATTTTGCTCGCTTTCGCCGACATATTTGCTTAAAATTTTTGAGCAGTCAAAGCTTAAAATCTGCTTCTTTAGGCTCTTTGCAAGCCCAACGGCGCTCATGGTCTTACCAGTGCCAGGCTCGCCGTAAAAGATGATCTTAGCATCTATATTTTTCCTAGTTTTTATGCCCCAGCTGCTAAGTCTAGCCAGCACTTTTTTATCGACTTGCTTTAGTATCGTGCTTAAAAGCTGCTTTGTCTTTTCGTTTAGCACGACGTCTTCAAGGCTTGTTACTGGCTCTATTAGCTCAAAAATTTCTTGCTCTTTTACTAGGCTTTCGATCTTGATTTTCTTGCTGTTTTTGTCATTTTTTGGGTGCATTATGCTTTGCAAAATTTCTTCGTTTATAAAAAAGCTCTTGCTTACATTGCCATAAGCGTTTAAAACCTCGTCGTAGTCGATTAGCGCACCTTCTATGAGCCTTGAGCCATCTTCTAAAAGTGTGCGATTTTTGATGCGTTCAAGCTCATCTTTGCTTATTAGTCCAACTAGCGTGTTTAGATCGCGGCCGTTTTCAAAGTCGCCCGCGTACTCCTCTTTTAAAAGGGCTAAAAATATGATCTGCTCTTTTTCATCAAGCAAATTTTCTTTAAAAATTTGCTCTATCTTTAGGCTGATCTTGCTTAGCTTTACACGCTCGTTTATGCGCTTTGTAAGCTCAGAAATTTGCTCATTTATGCGCTTTTTAGCGTCATTTGAGCCACCTTCAAATATCGCAGCCTTTGAGTAAAGCTCTATCTTTAAAAACTGATCTTTTAAATATTCTAAATGATCTTCATAAGGTGCAAGCTCTGGCAGGCTTATATCGGCGTTGCCATCTTCAAGGATCTTTAAAAAAGTGCTCGAGAGTGAAATTTCAGAGTGAAGTAGCGAGAGTAGCCCTTGGCTTGAGCTTTTTTGCGAGTTCTCTGGCATTTTAAAGAGGCTGTAGTTTTGCACTATCCAGCCGCTATCTAGCAAATTTTTTATAAATTTAAGGTATAAAAGCTGCTTGTCATTTTGCGTGCCAAAAACAGCTCCAAGTAGCTCAAAAACGCTTATACTAGCTGTGCCTTGCACGTAGGCTTTGCTTAGGTATTTTAAAATTTCTCCCTCTTCATCGCCACACTTTATAAGCTCATAAATTTTACTTTTTTTGAGGTCTTGGTTTAGAAAATCAAGCAAATACTTCACTAAATTTTATCCTTTATCTGCTCTTTTAGCACACGTTTTAGCACCTTGCCAGTGGCGTTTCTAGGTAGCTCCTCGGCAAAATAAATGCTCTTTGGCACTTTGAAATTTGCTAAATTTTTCTTTAGATGCTCTCTAACTGTTTTTTCATCTAGGTCCATGCCCTCTTTTACTTGGATAAATGCGACGACCTCTTCGTCTGCGTGCACGTCTTTTACGCCGATGACTGCTGCAGCCTCGACGGCTTCAAGTTTATAGATGACCTCTTCGATCTCGCGTGGATAGATGTTTATGCCCTTTGATATGATGAGGTCTTTTTTGCGATCAACGATGTAGATAAAGCCCTCTTCATCGACTTTGCCAAGATCTCCTGTCTTTAGCCAGCCATTTATGATGGTCTCATCTGTCACGCCTAGCATGCCGTAGTAGCCTTGCATGACGCAGTCACCTTTTACGATGATCTCGCCGATCTGACCAGTTGGAAGCTCCATCATCTCATCATCTACGATCTTGACCTCATAGCCATTTAGTGCAGGTCCGACGCTTAAAAGCTTTTGCTTGTCAAATAAATTTGCCGCTACGACTGGCGAGCATTCGCTAAGGCCGTATCCTTCAACTAGCGTTGCACGTGGGAATTTCACTCTAAAATCATCGATCGTTTGCTTAGCAAGCGGAGCAGCGCCACTTACAAATAGCCTTATGCGGTTAAACCATCTAAAATACCAAGGGATTTTTGCCTTGCCGATGGCTGTATAGATGGCTGGGATACCCAAAAATACAGTGACTCTTTTAAGCAGCGTCTGCTTTAGCACATTTGAAAATGGAAAGACTGATCTTACAAGCACCATCGAAGCGCCTGCATATATCGGTAAAAGTACCATTGCCGTGAGCGTGAAGCTATGAAACATCGGTAAAAATACGATAAATCTATCGCTTTGTTTAACTTTAAAACGCTCATGAGCACCGATGACGTTTGAGAAGATATTTTTATAACTTATCATCGCACCTTTTGGCTTGCCTGTAGTGCCTGAGGTGTAGATGATATGCATGAGATCGTCTATTTTAGGGTATTTTGTGATGCTTAGAGTGTATTTGTGATTTAGCGCTTCGCTGAAATTTACATTTTTTACAACGCCGTTATTTTCATAGCCTTTACTCATATCCTCTTTTGAAATTTGTGGCGTAGAAGAGAGATAAGCACTCTCGCCATACTCCTCATCAATGCTTACATAGTCATCTTTTGAGGCGCTTTGAAGTTTTTTTGGCGTTTGGCCGATCCAGATGATCTTTCTTAAAATTTCAAGATCGCTAAGTGCGATTAGCTCCTTTGCAAGAGAGCTAGAGGCGAAAAGCACCCTTGCGCCGCAGTCATTTAAGATATACTCAAACTCATTTGTTTTTAAAAAGGTATTCATCGGCACTGCGACCGCACCAATAGCCGTGATGGCAAGGTATGAGATGATAAATTCTTTCGAATTTGCCACCGCCATAGCCACTTTGTCGCCAAAATTTACACCGCAAAGCTGCAAATAAGCCGCCACTTTATCGACGTTTTGCTTTAGCTCGTGGTACTTTAGCTTCTCTTTTTCATCAAATATCGCTATCTGGTTTGGACTCTGCTTTGCTATTTTGGTCAAAATTTCATAAAAATTATTATAAGAGTATTGCATTTTTAGCCCTAGAAAGAGTATTTAAATGTCGTTGCAACTATCTGAACGCCACTTGTGTCAAATTCTCCAGACATTGAGCCACTGCCAGTTTTTATACCTGTTGCACGCTTTTTATCTCGGTGCTGATAGAGATAGCCTAGTCCTAGCTCTAAATTTGGCGTAAATTTATAGTTTGCTCCAAATGAATATGCCTGAGAAGTGGTGTTTGGAAGCTCTAAGCCAGTGTGCTCGCTGCTAGTGATATCTTCATCGTATGAAAAGCCAGCCATTAGCCTAAGCTTCTCATTTGCGTCGTAAGCAAGACCTATCCTATATGTGTTTGTATCTTTTGCGTTTTTAACGACTGGATCATCCATAAATGCTTTAAAAAATCTTCCAAATGGTGGATTTGTATGAGCTGCTGTCTTGTCAGCAAACTCAAAGTCATAGTCCTTAAATTTAGACCAGTAAGTGCGCTCGAAAGCTAGTAAAAGGGTAAAATCGCTAAATTTATATCCAGTTGCAAGCACGAGTTGTGCAGGCAAAGGGATCTCAACTTTTGTTTTGCCATGATAGCTCATAGGCGCTAGAGCTCCGTTAAAATCAGCGTCGGTGCTACCTTTAAGCTCTAAATTTACCTTCGAGCGGTAAGTCACTGCAAAGCTTAGCTCTTCTATAGGTCTATATGTAAGAGCGACGTTATAGCCGTAGTTTAAGCCATCGCCTTGTATCTCTCTGTAGCCAAAACGTCCAAAATCACTTGCTATCTTACCTTTGCTATAAACGCCTCTAGCGCCCAGAGCAATGGCAAGTTTATCATTTATGCGGTAAGCCACGGTTGGATTTAGCTCGACAACTTGTAGTTTAAATCTCTTACCAGTAAATGCAGTTTCTGGATCCTCCCACGAGATGCCAACAGCAGCAGGCACAGCAAGGGCTAGACCAAATCTCCAGTTTTCGTAAATTTCTGGCGTTACAAAACTAAAAGTGCCAGCTAGTGAGTCAAATTTCTTTGAGCTGTAGCTTTTGCCATCATCGCTTTTAAAGTCGATGGAATTTATATGAAACCAACCAAGCGTGCTTTCAAAATGGTGAAGCCCGTCTAAAAACATCATATTTGCAGGGTTAAAATAAGCAGCATCAGCCCCAAAACTAAAGGCTACGTTGCTAGCAGCAAGCCCTAAAGAGTCAGCACTTTGCTCAGGGACCTTGTAGCCCCCAGCATTTAATAAAGAACACGTCGCAACAATGCTTAAAAGCACTCTTTTCATAGCTTTTCCTTTTCTAGGTTTCTTAAAATTTTGATCTCATCTTCCCAAATACTCTCATCAATCGTCTCTAAAATCAAGGGAATTTCGCCTATTTTATCATCATTTATTATATTTTCAAAAGCTTTAAGCCCAAGCTCGCCCTTGCCAAGGCTCTCATGCCTATCTTTTTTTGAGCCAAGCCCAAATTTAGCGTCGTTTAGGTGCATGCCAGATAGAAATTTATAGCCTATCACCTCATCAAATTCGCCCATCGTCTTAGCGTAAGCTTCTTTGCTTCTTAGATCATACCCAGCGGCAAATGCGTGGCAAGTATCGATGCAAACGCCAACTCTACTCTCATCGTCCGCTCTTTTTATCAAATACGCCAGCTGCGCAAAATCAAAGCCTAAATTTGAGCCTTGTGCAGCCGTGTTTTCGATGACGAGCTTTACGCCGCTTGTGCGTTTTAACGCTTCGTTTATGCATTTAGCGATGTTATCTAGGCACTCATTTTGGCTTATTTGCTTTAGGTGTGAGCCAGGGTGGAAATTTAAAAGTTTTAGTCCAAGCTGGCTAGCGCGCTCTATCTCGTCCACGAATGCCTCAAGAGACTTAGCTCTTGCCTCTTTTTCAGGATGGCCTAAATTTATGAGGTAGCTTGCGTGTGGCAAGACATGATCAGCGCTTATGCCAGAGGCTTTTAAATTTGCTTTAAACTGCTCTATCTCGCTGTCGCTTAGCTCTTTTGCGCTCCATTGGCGCTGGTTTTTTGTAAAAAGTGCAAAGGCATTTGCTCCTATTTTTGCAGCGTTTATCGGTGCGTTAAACACGCCTCCAGCCGCACTTACGTGAGCTCCAATGTATCTCATTTTAACTCTTTTATTATCACTTTTATTTTATTTTTGCTATCTACAAATTTGACGTAGTTACCACAAACTTCGTATTTTATAAAATAAGAACTTAGATCTTGTCTAAAGCCGCACTCTGTGGTGCTTAGATCCTTGCCGTCATAAATTTTTTGCCTTTGCAAAATCTCTTCAAAAAGGCTCTCATAATGCGGCGCTAGGAAAAATTTCTCGTTAAATTCAGTCTTTTTAAAACAAGCGTTATTTACGCAAATTTTCTCTTTTATATTAATATTTGCGGTATTTACGCCAGAGCTATAAATTTGTAAATTTAGATCATTTTTATAAATATGAAAAAAACCAACATCATTTATCTTTATCATCGGAGAAAATAAAGTAACCTGAAAAGCTTGTGAGCTTTGCGGCGTTTTAGTCGCAACACAGCCTGAAAAAATGAGAGCAGATAATAAAACAAGTGAAAATTTTTTCAACGATCTATCCTTTTATGCAAATTTAAGTTAAAAAGTAATATAATCCCAACTTCATAACCGACCGTGGCCCATTCGTCTAGCGGTTAGGACATCGCCCTTTCACGGCGGTAACACGAGTTCGAGTCTCGTATGGGTCACCACTTCTAAAAGACAAAATCTTATCCACATAAGCTTTAAAATCTAGTTAATCCAAATTCCAGCTCTTTAAAAGTAAATTCTATAATTTTCTTTGTAAAATATAATCAAATTTAACATCTAGTAAAATTTAAAAGAGAAACTTTTTTAAGCATAATAAGTAGAAAGCAGTTAAATTTAGCCTTTCAAAAGGCTCTAAATTAACTGCAAAATTTACATCTGATGTGGCTTGCCTAGTAAAAATCCCTGCGCATACGAAATTCCAAATTTCTTTATATGCTCTAAAATTTCTTCGTTGCTCACAAACTCAGCCACGATCTTATAACCTTGGCTTCTAGCAAAGCTTACGATAGTCTCGACCAAAACCCTTGCGTTTTCGTCAGTTGGCAGTTTTTTGATGATCGAGCCATCTATCTTGATGTTATCTATATCAAGCTCTAAAATTCGGTAGTAGTTAGAGTAGCCAGAGCCAAAGTCGTCGATTGAGATTTTACATCCATATTTTTTAGCTCTTTTTATAAATTCATTTGCCATGCCGTAGTCGCTAAGCTCTTCACTCTCTAGCATCTCAAAGCAAACTCTGCTAGGATCAGGGCAACTCTCTAGCTTTTCATCTAAAATTTCTCTCACGCCTGGATCGGTTAGATCTGAGGTTGAAAGGTTGATAGAAAATGTATAGTCTGGATATTTTTTCACTAGATCAAAGGCTAGGGCGATCACTTTTTTTGTTATTTGCAAATAAAGCTGCGCTTTCATAGCTATCTCTAAAAACTCGCCTGGGTAGCGGATCTTGCCGTTTTGATCTACTATGCGCACCAAAACCTCATAATATTTTGCCTCTGTCTCATTTTCGTGGACATTAAAAATCCCTTGGCACTCAACGATGACTTTGTCGTTTTCTAGGGCATATTCGATGAGTTCGGTTATTAGTTTGTTTTTATAGTATCTCATCTCGATCGCATCGTTTTCTAGGTAGTAGTAGATCTCGTTGCCGCTATCTGTCGCTTGTTGATTGGCTAGGATTGCTTGCATTAGACGGTTTGTCTGAGGCGTGTCATTTGGCAAAGATACTCCAAGTATCGTTTTTATACCCGGCAGACTTTCAAATTTGCCCTCAATTTCGATATTCATCCTGTTAAAATTAAAATACTCTTTTATAAATCCTATATCCCTAACGATATCATCTCCTTGATACCAGACGTAAAAGGCATCATCTTGAAATCTAAATAGCTCTGCATTTATAGAGTAGGTATCTGTGCAGAGTTTTAGCGTATTTGCCACCGCTTTTAGCATGGCGTCGATAACCTTTGTTTGGTAGAAAAATCTTAGCATCTTATAGTTTTTGATGCTTATGCTGATCACAATCCCATCTTTTTTCGCTTCTATCATCTCAGTCAGGGCAAAATAGTTGCCAAAGCCAGTTAGCTTGTCAATTGAGGATTGAATTTTTATCTGCTCATTTTTTTGAGTTAGCTCAGTTAGCATACTAAGCTCTTTTGTCCTATCAAGCTTTATAGCCATGTAGCCCTCTAGCTTGCCCTCAAAGAAAAATGGCGCAAAACGCACCTTTTCATAGAGCAGTTTGCCACTTTTTGTTCTGCTTATTAGCTCGTCGCTCTCCCAAGAAGTATGCTTATTTATGGCATTTCTTATCTCAGCATAAAAGCTCTCTGGATGCATATTTGATTTTAAAATTTTAGGACTTTTGCCGACAACATCTTTTAGTTTATATCCACTTTTTGCCTCAAAGGTTTTATTTACATATAAAATTTTATTGTCATTGTCACAAAAGACTATAGAGCTGTGTCCAGCATCTACTGTTGTTTTTAAAAGTTTTATCTGTTTTAACTGCTTAGCTAGTACTCTTGCTTGGTAAAAAGTTAAAGCGCAAAATAGCACAAAGCTAATAACACAAAGCACTTGCATGATTATTACATTTCGTATCATTAAGTTGTAAGAAGCCAGACTTTCTTCTCTAAATTTTCTTAGCTCATATCCAAGTTTTAGATCAACAGAGTCTTTAGCTATGGTGCTTAGGTTTTTTGCAAATTCAAGCGCATAAGTTGCCTTATCTAGCACTAAGATCGCTTTTGTGTCGTTTTTGTAGGCATCTTTATACTTTTCTATCTGCTCTTTTGTTTGATTTAGCGTTTCGGGGCTGATGATAGCTGAACTTTTTATCGCGTGAAATATCGCATTAAGTGCATCTAGCTTCTTCTCTGATGCTATTTCAAACTCACCTGATAAGATATAAGCAGCCATTGATGAGCTAGCGTAGTTTGATCTATCTACAAGTCTTTGTTTTTTTAAAAAGTCGTCATTTATGATCTTTAAAGTCTTAGTATTTTTCTCTTGGTAAAATACCTGCGTAGCCTTATTTAGCTCATCAAGTTTGCTTAAATTTTGATCAAAGCTCCTTAAATTTTTATTTATATCATCGTAGTTTAGGCGAAGTACGTTATTTTCTAGATTAAAACTTAGCTCATTATCTAGCAAGATAAGGTTTAAAACCGTGTCATTAAATTTACTAACTGCCCCAATGGCTTTATTGGCCGTATAGATGTAAAATGCGCTAAAGCAAAAGATGATTGCTAGGATGATTAAGATGATATTTGCTTGTCTTTTATTCATTTAGTATCCTAGGTCTGCGTCCATTTAGTGTTAGCAAAAATTTATAAATTTGCTCTACTTCTTCGCTACTTAGTGTATGGATCAGTTGATGATAACTCACAAAGCCTATGGCTTCTTTTAGATCGCTCATAGCGCCATTACTTAGATATGGAGCTGTTCTTGTTACATTTCTAAGCGATGGCACGCGCATAAGGCGTCTGCTCTCACTCGCATCTTTCAAGCCCACGTTTTGCATCAAATTTCCACCCAAATTTCTACCATTGTGGCATGCCACACAGCCTATTTTATTAAAGAGTTCAAAGCCTTTTTTTGCATCAGCGTTTATGGAGTCATCGTTGCCAGCTAGATACTCATCAAATGGCGAATCTATACTTAAAACCGCCTTTTCAAATTCTACCAAAGCATCTACTATATTTTCATAGTTTATGCCATCACTATATACATCATTAAATAAAATCCCATACTCGCCTATGCTTTTTACCTTTTTTACTATCTCGTCTTTGTTTGAATTTAGCTCATTTCTAGAATTTATCGACTCTTTTACTTGATCTTTTAAACTTCTTACTCTCCCATCAGTAAAAAATAGAAAATTTAAAGCCGAATTTAGCACGCTGGGCGGGTTTATAACGCCTTTTTGACTAGTGTAAGATGAGTTTGTGCCGCTTAAATGCCAGTATAGGTTGTGGCAAGTTTCGCATGAGTAGTTTTCGGTGGTGCTTAGTCTTTTGTCAAAAAAGAGCTTCTTGCCGATGTAGGCTTGTTTTTCGTTATATTTTGATGAAAGCACTGGCTCAAATGATGAATTTGCGCTCAAAACACAAAAAGATACTACCATCCAAAATAAAACTTTTTTCATAAAATCTCCATATTCTTAAGCGTCATTATAGCGGAATTATTTTTCATAACTACCAAATCGGCTAAATTGTAAAAAATTTAGTTTTTATTTGTCTTTTGAAAAAAATATTGTATAATCCGCCAAATTTTTAATTTCAAGGAGGAACCATGAAAAAAGGTTTTACAATGATCGAGTTGATCTTCGTGATCGTGATTCTAGGCATATTAGCCGCAGTCGCTATACCAAGACTAGCTGCAACAAGGGATGATGCAGAGGTTGCTAAAGCTTCTACAAATTTAACAACTTTATTAAGTGATGTTGGTGCATATTATACTTCTCAAGGTAAATTTGCTGACAACTTATCACAAATGACAAATGTATCATTAGATACAGCAACTGGTAAAACTGGTCAATTATTAGCAGCTGGCAAAAAATGCTTAAAAGTTACTTTAGCTGACTTTGATGCTACAACAAAAAAACCAGCGTTTATAAAAGTAGAAAAAGGAGATGATGCTCCTACCGCAGCTGGTGCAACTAATATTTGCTCTAAAATTGTAGCAAACTCAGGTGTAGAAAAAATGCTTAAAAACAAATTTAAATTCACAAATGCTAGTGGTAACGAAACAGACAGTAATGAAGGCGAATACCCAGTTAGCGGTCTTAGCGTAGCGTTCTAATACTTCTAAACTCAAATTTTTGGCAAGGAATTTCCTTGCCACTCTTCTTTAACTTAATTTCAAAATTTATCTTTCATTTATAAAAATTCTAGCTATAATCTCAAAACTTCAAATTTCAAGGATGAAGTGATGAAAAAAGCTTTTACTATGATAGAGCTCATCTTTGTAATAGTTGTCATCGGCGTATTAGCAGCGATCGCCATCCCGAGGATAAGTGCTACAAGAGATGACGCCGCACTAGCAAAGTCTATGACGGATATAGCAGTCGCCATCCAAGATATAAATGCCTACTACATATCACAAGGCAAACTAGCTCTTGATACTACAAACAATAAAGTTAAATTTAAAGAGATGACAAATTTTGGAACTATAGATACCAATGGACATCTAGGCTTTTTTGCCAAAAATAATGAGTGTTTTGTGATCGAGAAAAACTATGACAATGAGACCCATTTAAGAGTGCAAATTAGCGAGCAAGGCCTATGCAAAAGACTTTGGGAAACTCCAGAATTTAAAAAATTTAGAGAAACTATCAAGCCAGCACAAGGCGCAACTCCAGCTTATATTGAATTTGGCGCAAGTCACGTTGCTTTTTAGCTAGATATATTTATCAAAAGCTTAAAGTCTAAAATTTACACTTAATTCTTGAAATTTTATAAAAATAAAGTCCAAAACTAATTTTTTCTTGACAACAATAACATTTTTGGATAGAATGCGACTTTTTAATGAGGTAGTGGCATAAACTTACAAACACGACTCAGGCGGGGTGTAGCGCAGTCTGGTTAGCGCATCTGGTTTGGGACCAGAGGGCCGAAGGTTCGAATCCTTTCACCCCGACCATGTTAAATGGTGAGTGTAGCTCAGTCGGTTAGAGCATCAGATTGTGGTCCTGAGGGTCGTGGGTTCGATTCCCATCACTCACCCCATTTTGGGCGCTCGTAGCTCAATTGGATAGAGCGACAGACTTCGGATCTGTAGGTTATGGGTTCGACTCCTATCGGGCGCGCCACTTGAAAGACTTTATGCGCTCATAGCTCAGCTGGATAGAGCAACGGCCTTCTAAGCCGTAGGCCTCAGGTTCGAATCCTGATGGGCGTACCACTTATTATTGTTGTGCGGATGTGGTGAAATTGGCAGACACGCCAGACTTAGGATCTGGTGCCCCACGGCGTGGAGGTTCAAGTCCTCTCATCCGCACCATCTTTTTAAAATCTATCTCAAACTTACAAAAACTCGATTTTCATTTGAATTTATCAAATTTACTTATTTAAAATTTAGTAAAAATTTTATTTATTAAACGATCTGTATTAAATTTATAAAATTTATAAACCAAATTCTCAAATTTTCACTTTTAGCAATAAAATTTAGAAGCGCGTATAGTGTTCTGCCACTTTTAGTATCGCTTAAAGACGCGCGTTGGTTGGACTTTATGAGCTATTTTGAGCCATTTTTGACGAGTTTGATAACGCACTTTTGCTTAAATAAGATGTCAGCTCTAGCAGAAAGTTTGGTTGGTGTAAATGTGATAGCTGGCTTGTAAAATAGTGATAAGAAAGAGAATTTACTTTTTGATAGCAGTGCTATTTGCCTCTTTTTGTGGGATAGATCAAGGCAAATATCTTGTGCTAAAGAGCTTTTTAACGCCCGTAGTCCTAAAAAATGGCTTTAAAAGAGGCGTCATTTGCGAGTTTAGTGACACAAACAAAGATCTCATTTTATAGAGCCGTTTCATCCTGCGCACGTAATACTAAAAATATAAAAATGGCTATGAGAGCGGTAAATTTATATATTAAACCAGCGTCTTTGATGTTTAAAAGTAAAATTTGCAAGGCAATATGGTTGATGCTTAGCCATGAAATAGGGCATTATCCTTGAAAAATGTATCACAAGAGTTGCAACGTGACAATAGGTGCTAGATGATAGCTAATAAAGCACAACTACAAATCTTGATAAGATAAAATTTATAGCCAAATTTGGCAATTTTTAGTTTAAATATTTACTGGTAACCAAGTGCAAGAGGTGCTAAATTTGCTTGGCAAGATAGTTGGTGTTGGGTGTGATAACGGCATAATCATCGTGTGAGTATACGCGATAGTGTTATAGTAACTGCGGCAATGTCTAGGGTGGATTGCGATACTAGGCGGCACAACTATATTCCCTGACAAGATAAAGAAAATTTATGCTTAAATTTAGCCATTTTTGCTTTATGCCTTTGATATTTAAGGCGCAAAAATGCCAAATTTGCAATGAAATTTTAATCTAGCAAGCATAATCTCGTGTGGCTTGTGACAATAACTGTGAAGCTAGTTATTTTAAGGTGCTACTATTAAATTTGAGCGCAAATTTTAAAAATCTAGGGGCTAAATTTAGTTATTTGTGGCTTAAATTTAAAAACTTTAAGGCGCTGTGACATCTAAGATAAATTTACAATAGAGGCAGTAAATTTGAACTATTAGGTGAGCATATTCTTGTGCGGCTTGTAGTAATTAGCCCTAAAGTCTAAAAACATAAAAAATTCAGGACTAAATTTAGTCATTCGGGGTTTAAATTTAAAAATTTGGACGCTATGATTTCAAGTAATAAAATAAGCCAAATTTGAAGTGTAGGCACTAAATTTATCTAGTAAAAACGGCTTTTATAGGCTCTGTGATGAAAGAGGTCTTAAAGTTGGTTATGGTTGGTAAAACTAAACAAGATAGAAATTTATGGCTAAATTTGTTTGATGTGGCTTAAATTTTTAGAAGCTACGATAGTTAAAAAAGAGACTAAATTTACAATGAAGGCAGCAAATTTAAGTTATCTAAGAAGTATCTTTCTTTTGTGGATTTATGCTGGCAATGTTTTTGACAGCTCGCGGCAAAGAGATCGGCTTGTATTCTCATTAAATTTGATCATAAAGCTTCATAAGATAGAAATTTAGGGCTAAAGTTAAGCATTTTTGGATCTAAATTTAAAGAGCAAAACAGGGTGAATTGTAAATTTGCTCTATTAGAAAACGGATAATTTGTGCTGGTGGCGGTGTTTTAAGAACTAACGACAATAAATTGGCTATGATCACTCTGCTCCCATTAAATTTTTGACTAAAAAGCCTAATAAGATAGAGCTTATGCCTAATAAAGTGCATTTAGGTAGCATTTTGCCTTTAAACATATTGAAATTTGTCTGCTTCGTAGCTTTTGTTTGGGCAATAAAGCGTGTCTAAATTTTTAAAAATATAAATTTAGTAGCGACCATTTTGATTTTATAGATAAATTTTAGAAAGTGTTTTAGCTCACTAAATTTAAAAACAAATAGCTGGTTTTAGCCTAGACGATCAAATTTAGCCCCCAAGCGAGGGCTAAATTTATATAAGTTCTACAAAGATTGTGTAATTTTTGGTTTAGAAAATGCAGTGATCGGTTTGATCTCGCCTTTATATTTTTCTAAATTCGCAAGGATCGTGTGTCCGCAGTTGCTTTGAGCGATACTAGATGTGCCTTTGTCGCGAGTTAGGACATTGATGCAGCCATGCTTGCAAAGGCTCTTCTCGCCTAGCACTTCAGGGTCGTACCATGCGCCCTCGCAGATGGCGATGACGTGCTCTGGGATGATATCGGTGACTAGTGCACCAACTAAAATTTCTCCCCTGTCGTTAAATACTCTCACCACGTCGCCAGTTGCGATGCCTTTTGCTTTGGCGTCATTTACGTTTATGAGCATTGGCTCGCGTGCGCATACTTCAGCGTAGTTTCTGATTATGGAGTTATTTAGCTGAGAGTGCAAGCGGTATCTTGAGTGCGGAGTGGTGACGCTAAATGGATACTTCTTGGCTTTTTCGCTGCCAAGCCACTCAAATGGCTCGATCCAAGCAACGTGCGGAGCAAAGTCTTTGTAGCCAAATTTAGCGATAGTTGGAGAGTAGAGCTCTATCTTGCCAGATGGCGTGCCAAGGCGGTTTTTGTGAGGATTTTCTCTAAAAGCGCTAAGCCTTGTGTAGTATCTGCTCGCTTCGTCATCTTGCTCAAATCTCACATATCCCTTTTTCCAAAACTCATCAAAGCTTGGCATCTTGACATTTATGCCCTTGGCTTGCTCAACTGCGTCTGCGTAAAATTCTTTTGCCCAGCCAAGCTCGTCTTTGCCCTCTGTAAAGACCTCTTCTCTGCCCCAGCGTTTGCAAATTTGTGAGCAGATCCAATAATCACTTCTGCTCTCGCCCATAGGCTCTACGATAGGCTTGTAAGCTACGATGTATTCGTTTGTAGGCACACTTTGGTTGATGTCATTTCTCTCGACCTCAAGTGCCACAGGTAGGACGATGTCGCTTAGTTTTGCTGTGCTTGTCCAAAATGGCTCAGCAGTTATTACAGTGTCAAATTTACGCCACGCTTTTACGGCGTTATTTACGTCTTGATGTCTTGTAAACATCGATCCAGACGCCATGTAAGCTACTCTCATGTGTGGTAGCTTGATCTTTGAGCCGTCATAGTCTATCTCTTTGCCAGGGTTTTGTAAAGCCTCGATCGATCTTGAAGATGGGATGGTGACGTTTTTAAATTTCTTCCAAGGAGCGCCATCAACGTTATCATATTTTTCGCTGATGCTAGTGCTGATGCCTTTTAGTGATGGAGCGATCTTGTCTGTAGCGCCATTTGCGTAGTAGAGGTTAAACTCAAAGCCAAGTCCCTCTTTGCCTATCTGACCTAACATCGCGCTAAGTGTTACGACACCCCAAAAGCTCATCTCGCCGTGATCTTGTCTTTGAAGTGATCTGCCTGCGATGATAACGCTTGGCTCTTTTGCAAGCGCTGTTGCAAATTTTGCGATATCCTCAGCTTTTACGCCGCAAATTTTACTCGCCCAGTTGATGTCTTTGACCACCTTGTCGGTTGTGCCAAGTAGGTAATCTTTAAATTTATTAAAGCCAACTGTGTATTTTTTGATAAATTCTTCGTCATAAAGCTTGTTTTCATATAGATAGTGGCACATGCCAAGCATCATTGCTACATCGGTATTTGGACGAACGATGATGGCTTCAGAGCCAAAGTATCTTGTGGTGTCGTTTTTAAAGACGCAAACGCTATAAGTTTTTATACCTGCCTCTTTTATCTTTTTGATGCCAAGATAGCCATCGTGTGTTGGCGGCTGCCATGAAATTTGACCAGTTACAAGTGGATCAGTGCCCCAAAATACAACGTTTTTAGCGTTTTTAGCGATAGCCTCCCACTTTGTTGGCGCGTCATAAACGGCGCTGTTGCCTAGGACGTGAGGCATGATGACAAGACCAGCGCCTGTTGAGTAGTCGCCACTCTCTTCGACATATCCGCCAAGCACTTTTAGCATCCTATGGCCAACAGTCCTGCCCCAGCTGATCTTGCCACTACCGCCCCACCAGTAGCACTCGCCGTAGATGCTCTCAGGGCCATATTTGTCAAAATTTTCTTTTAAAGCTTTTGCTGCTAGATCAAGGGCAGTCTCCCAGCTAACACGCACAAATTCCTCTTTGCCACGAAGCTCGCTCTTAGCTGCCCCTTTTGCTTTTAGGTAGCTCTTTCTCACGTATGGATATAGCACGCGGCTTTCGTTTTGGATGAGGTCTGGCAAGCTATTATTCATGGTATTTGGAAATTTATCGCCCTCAAATGGATCAACAGAGACGATTTGGTTTGAGTTTGTGTTTGCCCAAAATAGCCCAAATCTATTTGCGCCAAAGGTCTTGTTTTGATCAAAGATGGTCTTTGTCACGCCCTCTATCTTGTTTGCTTGTGCCGCTGTGGCAGCAAGTGCAGAAAATTTTATAAAATCTCGTCTTTTCATATTTTCTCCCTTATGAAAATTTATTTTACTTTTTTGGCATTGTGCTGTAGGTATTTAAGCACTAAATTTAGGTCAGTTTCATCAAGTGCGACAAATTTCGCATCGACCATACCAGCTAAATTTGCTGGCCACTGAGCAGCTGTAAAGCTGTTTGGTTCATGCAGCCTGTGACATGCCGAGCAGGTCTCCTCGTAAATTTTCTTTGCCTTTGCGTAAAGCTCTTTTTGGTTGCCACCAAGCGCGTCATTTGGCACGTCATAAACGCCATCAGCTTGGTACCAAACCTCGCCGTAGTCGTCTTCAAGATCTTTTACTTTTTTGAAATTTGCCTCGCTCTCTTCATCAAAAGCTACAAAAACTTCAGGATCTTCTACGCTTCTTTGAAGCTGAGCCAAGTAGTTTGCCGACACGACACCACTAACCTTGATCTTGCTCGTTTTATCGCCTTTTTCTACGACCTCAACTGGCGTTAAAACCTCGATCTTACCGATCATCTTGCCATCAAGCGTTATGTTTGCATCTTTTGCGATCACATCAGCGCCAAAGGCAAGACTACAAGCTAGCACTGGGGCTAAAAATAGCATTTTCATTTGACAATCCTTAAAAAAAGAAATTAAATGAATTTTATAACCAACGTGCTTAAAATTATATTGCTATATTTAAAGAAAAATAAGTATTTTAGGGAGTTCAAAGAGGGTAAAGTAAATTTAAAGTATTAAATTTAAAAGGGCGATTGCTCGCCCAAATTTACTTTAAGGATTATTTCTTCATCTGGATAGCAGTTTGTATCATTTCATCACTTGTCGTGATGCTTTTTGCACTCGCTTCGTAGGCTTTTTGCGTGACGATAACCTCGCTTAGTGCTTGGCCAAGATCGACGTTGCTCATCTCAAGCTTGTTTGCTAAAATTTGCGCTCCGTAAATGGTCTCACCAGCCTTATTTTTGTAAAAAAACGGCTCGCCAGAGTTGGCTGTGGCTTCATAAAGATTATCACCAACCTTTGCTACGCCTTGGTCATTTATAAAGTGATAAAGGGCGACTTTTGCCACCGCAAATGCACGAGTGTTGTCAAAATTTGCCATGATGTTGCCACGATCATCGACGCTATATTTTGAAAGAAGCCCCTCAGCATAGCCATCTCTTTTTATATTAAAGTCTTTTCTGGCGTTTGCTGAGCTTGTCATACCGTTATAAACATCAGCATCGCCGTCGCCTTCGAAGTTTAAATTTACGCCGCCAACACTTGTTAGTGTATTTGCGACAAGCCTGCCACTGCCATTAAATGTAAGCGAGCCCATTGCTGTATTTTGCACGGCTCCGCTAGCGTCAGTGATGGTCGCCACCGCGTCCCAGATAGTCTGGTCGCCAGTTTGAGGGATCTGTTTGGTTAAATTTATAGTAACCAAGCTCTTTGTGCCATCTGCGTTGTAGATATCAGAGGTTAGTTTCTCTTTATTTGGCACTTCAACGAGTGAAGTAACTTCAGCATTTACCTCTAAATTTGCAAAATCCATAAATTTAAGGCTCTTGTCGTTTATCTGCCAAGTGCCATCGCCTTCAAGCGTCGTTGAAAACTCACTAAATTTACCATCGCCGTCTTTTACTTTTACGACCACGCTATCGCCAGCTTTTGCGCCAAGAGATGTGGTGCTTAGCGGGATCTGTCCGTTTAGTGAGATCGTCTTGTTTGTGTTATCAAGCGTGTAGGCGTATTCGCTAGCGTCAAGGGCTGTCGTTTTTTTATCTGTTATGCGGCTTGAGTTTAGGTTGCCTTTTAAGCTGATATTTGTAGTAGCCTCAGCTGGCATAAATAAAAAATGAGGCAGTGTTATGCCCTTTTGCGAGCTAGGATCGCCCAGCTTTAGCTCCTCTTGCGAGACTGTAAAAGCTTGTGGGGCGCTTGAGGTTTGACCATATTTTTTAAGAGCGGTCGCACTTGGCGTAGTTGGAGTGAAATTCGCAAGTGTGCCAAGGAGTAAATTTCCCCTAGTATCTACTAAATTTCCAGCCGCATCTATGTCAAAAGTGCCTGTTCTTGTGTAGTAGTTTTTGCCTGTTTTATCGACAACGCCAAAGAAGCCATCTCCGCCAATGGCAAGGTCAAAGTTGTTATCAGTGCTTTGAAAGCTACCATTTGACATGTCAAGCGCAGTCGTTTGTTTGGTAGCTCCAAGTCCCACTTGATCGCTAGTTGGGCCACTTCCTGCTGAGACTAGGTTTTGGTTGATCAAATTTTTAAACTCAGGGATTGATGCTTTGAAACCGACATTATTTATGTTTGAGATGTTGTTTGACCAGACATCCATACCAAAGCTTTGCGTCTTGATGCCGCTAACCCCGTTGTAAAAACCTCTCATCATGGCTTTTAGCCCTCGTAATATTCAGATACTTTATCCATCGAAACGTATTCGCCAGCTACCTTCATCATAGCCTTGCCATCTACAAATTTCACCGCCTCAACTGGGTAGTTGCCTACTTGTGTTTTATACTCTTTGCCATCTTTGCCAGTGTAGATCGCCGAAATGGTGTATGAGCCATTTGGCACTTGGTTGCCAGATGCGTCTTTGCCGTCCCAAGCTAGGTTATGAACGCCTGCATTTACGTTATCTAGATCGGTTGTTCTTACGACTTGACCATTTGCGTTTTTGACCTCGATTTTGCCATTTGCAAGATCTGTCTTAAAGTAAAGCGCAAAATTTGCATCTTTTTTCTCATCTGTTAGTGTGACTGCATTTGAGCCAGTTGAAACCATCTTGCCAAGGGCTGAGATGGCGTAGGCGTTTGCGTTTGATTTTAGCTGATTTACTAGCTCTTTCATCGCTTTGTTTGTGTTTTCTTGCATCTCGACTGATGCTAGCTGGCTAGTTTGCGTTAGCATCTTTTCAGTATCCATAGGGCTTGTTGGGTCTTGGTACTGAAGCTCGGTTAAAAGTAGCTTCATAAATGCATCTTTATCTAGCTGTCCATTTGGATTAGTTCCTGTGCTAGCTGCAGCGTCTTGTCTTGCTTTTGCCTTTTTCTCGGCATTTTTTTGTTGCGTTGTTTGTGTAGTTATATCTGAAACTGAAGCCATAATCTCTCCTAAATATATCTTGGTATTACTAGCTCAAGCAAGCTTTGTTCCGCTTGGCCGTTTTCGCTCTCGTCGCTTTGATTTGAGCTATATTTGTTCTTTGCTTGTTCTCTTTTTTCTTGTCTTTGGTTTTGATCAGAAAAATTCATCTCAAGCTCGGTAAATCCCATATTTACAAGGCTGTTTTTAAACTCAGCTTGGTTTTGTAAAAATAAATTCATCGTAGCTGTGGTTGAACTAAAATTTACGTGTAAATTATTGCCGCGATTAACCATCGTGATCTCGACCTCGCCTAAATTTAGCGGGTTAAGCGTGATGTTAAAGCGAGTGATCGGCGCTTTGTAGTTTTGCACCTGCTCTTTTAGCGTAGAAGAGAAATTACTAAGCGTCTCTTTTATCTCAGCCTTTGTTTGAAGCTGGTGCTTAGCGCTATTTGCGATATCTTTTACCATTTGATTTAGCTCTGATTTATTGTCGCTACTAAAGGTCTCCTCGCTTGGCTCAGCCTCGCTCATCTGCTCTCTTTCTGGAAAGAGTAGCGACTCAAGAGTTGGGGCTTTTTGCGCCTTTTGCTCGTGTAAATTTACCTTTACTTTAGCCTCTTTTGGCTGCTCTTCTGGCTCAACATCTACAAGCTCATCATCAAACTTTACTTCGCTATCATCTAGCTTTTTAGGCTCTTCTTTGACTAAATTTTTAACTTCATTTGTTGGATTTGCCACCACCTCTTTTAGCAATGTATCAAGCTTTACGACCTCTTTTGGCTCGTTTTTGATGATAGTTTGCTCGACCTCGTTTTTTAGCTCTTTTAGGTAAAAAGGCTTATCCTCACTCTTTATCGGTGTGAAAAATTCCTGCTTGCCTAAATTTTTAAACATCTCGTTTAGTTTTGGTACATCTTCATTTGAAATTTCGATATTTTCAAGCCCAAGGTCAAATTTCTTAGCAAGGTCGATAAGATCGCTAACGCTTTTAACGTTGCTAAGCTCTTCGACGTTTTGTGGCACACTTAAGAAATTTGCTATTTTGTCGCTGAAATTTGGAAACTTGCTGACCTTTTCATTGCCATTTAGGATCTCCAAAACTTGCAAAAGCTGCATGAAATTTGCATTTTCATAAAGCTCATTTTTTGTATCATCGTCTAAATTTTCTTCAAGTGCGGCTGAAATTTTTGCCACACTTTCGTTTTGCGCCTTCTCTATCGTCTCTTTTTGGATATCAACAGTTTTTACTATCTCTTTGACATCCTTTTCAGTGATCTTTTGACCGCTATTTGCCTTGCTCGCAGCTGCGTCTAAAACCATCGACAAAAACTCGCCGTTGTTTTGAGACTTCTTCGCAGCCGCAGGCTTTTTAGTAGCCGCAGGAGCTAATAAATCTACGTTGTTCTTCGCTGTGTAAGCTTGCATTTAATCCCTTTAAATTTAAAAACTTAACGCTTACATGCAAAATCTATTCCAAAAATTAATTTCTTGATATCAGCTTAAAATTTATAAAAATTTGGCTATAATCTGCCCCTATTTAAAAACTAATGAAGCGAAAATATCAAACTAATAAACGGAGAAAAATTTGGAAAAGATACGAAATATAGCCGTCATCGCGCACGTCGACCACGGTAAAACAACAATGGTTGATGAGCTTTTGAAGCAGTCAGGAACATTTAACGAGCATCAAAACCTTGGCGAGCGTGTAATGGATAGCAACGATATCGAAAGAGAGCGTGGCATCACGATCCTTTCTAAAAACACCGCCATTCGCTACAAAGATACAAAGATCAACATCATAGACACCCCAGGACACGCCGACTTTGGTGGCGAGGTAGAGCGTGTTCTTAAAATGGTTGATGGCGTTTTACTACTTGTTGATGCGCAAGAGGGCGTTATGCCACAAACTAAATTTGTCGTTAAAAAGGCGCTATCTCTTGGACTTCGCCCAATCGTCGTCGTAAATAAGATAGATAAGCCTGCTGGCGATCCAGACCGCGTTATAAATGAAATTTTTGACCTTTTTGTTGCACTTGATGCAAATGACGAGCAGCTAGAATTTCCAGTGGTATATGCCGCTGCTAAAAATGGCTACGCAAAGCTAAAACTAAGCGATGAAAACAAAGATATGCAGCCACTTTTTGAGACCATCTTAGCTCACGTGCCAGCTCCAAGCGGTAGCGACGAAAATCCTTTGCAGCTTCAAGTTTTCACGCTTGATTATGACAACTACGTCGGCAAGATCGGTATCGCGAGGATTTTTAACGGCAAGATATCTAAAAACCAAAACGTCATGCTTGCAAAGGCTGATGGCACAAAGACAACTGGTAGAATTTCAAAACTAATTGGCTTTATGGGTCTTGATAGGATCGATATAAACGAAGCTGGCACTGGCGACATCGTAGCGATCGCTGGCTTTGACGCGCTTGACGTTGGCGATAGCGTCGTTGATCCAAACAACCCACATCCGCTTGATCCTCTTCACATCGAAGAGCCAACACTTAGTGTTGTATTTTCTGTAAATGACGGTCCGCTTGCAGGCACTGAGGGCAAACACGTCACATCAAACAAGATCGATGAGCGCCTTGCAAATGAGATGAAGACAAATATCGCTATGAGGTATGAAAACATCGGCGAGGGCAAATTTAAAGTAAGCGGCCGCGGCGAGCTTCAGATCACCATTTTGGCTGAAAATATGCGCCGCGAGGGCTATGAGTTTTTACTTGGCAGACCTGAGGTCATCGTAAAAGAGATAAACGGCGTAAAATGCGAGCCATACGAGCTTTTAGTGATCGACGCACCTGATGATACGACAGGCACAGTCATCGAAAAACTTGGCAAAAGAAAGGCCGAAATGGTCTCTATGAACCCAACAGGCGACGGCCAAACAAGGATCGAGTTTGAGATCCCAGCGCGCGGCCTTATCGGCTTTAGAAGCCAGTTTTTGACTGACACAAAGGGCGAGGGAGTTATGAACCACAGCTTTTTGGAGTTTAGACCGCTTAGTGGCACAGTCGAGCACAGAACAAACGGCGCTTTAGTTTCGATGGAAAACGGCGTAACGCTTGCTTATTCGCTATTTAACTTGCAAGATCGTGGCGTGCTCTTTCTTGATCCGCAAGCAAAAGTCTATGTTGGTATGATCATCGGCGAGCACAGCCGTCCAAACGACCTTGATGTAAATCCTATCAAAGGCAAAAACCTAACAAACGTGCGTGCAAGCGGTAGCGACGATGCGATCAAGCTAGTACCGCCTAGAAAGCTAAGCTTAGAGCGCGCGCTTGAGTGGATAGAAGATGACGAGCTAGTCGAGGTTACACCTATAAATATCCGCGTTCGCAAGCGCTATTTAGATCCAACAGAGCGCAAAAGAAAAGCAAAACTATAATCCAAATTTACTAGCAAATTCCCTTTGGTGCCAGCCAAAGGGGCTAGCAAGTGAAATAAAATCCTAAAATCAAATTTGTCTAGTGATCTGCAAAATTTCTTTGTAAATTTGTTTGTTTTGTATCAAGTTGAAGGCTAAATTTAGTATTTCTAGCTTTAAATTTGTAAATTTTCGCTTGGCAAATGAGATTTAGATTAAATTTATAAAGAGCGCTTGTGTTTGCAAAATCCTGGCATGGCGGTAGTTTGCTTGCTTAAGATAGGACTAAATTTGGTCAAATTTTACGCTTTGGTGCTTTAAATTTGTAAATTTTCGCTTGGCAACAAATTTTTATGATCTGTTGCCGTAATGTGAAATTTATAGAGCAGTTTGTGGTAATTCAATTTTATAAAGATTATTTTTGCTCGTGATAAAAGCAACTAGCTGTGATGAGCGGTAAATTTACAAAAAGGCTAAATTTAGATTTTGTGAGCTGTTAAATTTACTTGATTATCTCTTTTGGTGAAATTTATTAAAGCTATTATTTTGGTTTAAATTTGCGTTGTGGGTGTTTTGCTTATGAGTGACTTTGTGGTAAAGTGCGTGGCTGCTTCACCCATACAAACGAGCTAAATTTAGTGAAATTTGGCTATTTCTAGCTCTAAATTTATGCAAGCTGATGGTCTTTAAAATTTAGTTGTTTGTCAAATTTATATTAGTCGGTGCTTGGCTAAAACACTCAGTAGTCTTTAAATTTTAAAAGTGGGCGAACTCGAGGTTTATGATAAAAATAGGCTAAATTTAGTTTGGATATTTGTAAATTTATCTAGTTAGCAAGCTTTGTTGGTTTAAATTTATATCCCGCTCTTGATGGCGGACAAAATTAGTAAATTTATCATTTCAGGCTACAACAAAACTACCTAAATTTACGAAAAGTGCAGGGCATAAATTTAACTAGCGGAGCTTTTTTAGTTTGGACTTTGAAATTTTATAAATTTTTGACGGAGTATCTTCAAAAAAATGCTCATCGACCACTTCATCAGCCACGCTTCTAGCCCAAGCTTCATCAAATTTCATACCATTTTTGTTTGCGCTGCTTGAGTAAAGCCAGTCAAATTTGGTTAAAAATTTCTCATGTTCGCACTCTTTCACGACCCTGATCGCCTTTAAATTTGGATATAAAAATGTGCTCTTTTTTGAACGACGGATGAAATTTTTATACTTTTTTGGCACTCTTGCAAGCTCACTTAAAACGCTAAATTTAGCCGTTGTGATGAGGCAAGGTTTGCCCTTGCTTCGCATTTTGGCGTGGTTTATCTCCTTGTAGTCTTTGCTTAAAAAGCCAGCTGTAGTGTCAGTTTGCGCTAGGTATATCATCTTTTTTCTTTGAAAGTAAAAATATGCATGATATGATGAGAGCAAAGCCTAAAAAGTCCCAAAAGACGAACTTCGTCCCAAGCCAAAAGTAGCCAAAAAAGGCCGCACTTAGTGGCTCTATGCAGGCTATCATGCTAGCTTTTGAGGCACCTATGAGCTTAACTCCAGTCATATAAAAACTAAATGCAAATATCGTGCCAAGCTTGATGACGGCGAAAAATGCTAGCCACTGCGCCGTGCTACTAAGCCCTGCAAGCTCCCACACTCTCATATAAAGGCAAAGCACCGCGCCACCTATCACCATGCCCCAACCAAGCGTGAGAGTGACTGAGTATTTGGCGTTTAGCCTTGTTGGAGCTAGGCTATAAACGCAGACGCAAACGGCGCTTACTAAGCACCAAAATAGCGCTTCTGGTGAGATGACAAGGGTTGAAATTTGAGCATGCGTGGCTAAAAAAAAGACGCCAAGCATCGCACATAGTAGTGCCAAAATTTCAAGTGGTCTTGGCGCTCGCCTCTCTTTTAGACAGATGATAGCTAGGATTAGAACTGGGGCGGTGTATTGAATGACGGTCGCAACTGCGGCATTTGAGAGCTCGATCGAGTAAAAATAAGCATACTGCGTCATCATGAGCCCAAGCAGAGCGTATATGAGAAGATCAAGGAGCAATTTTACGTCAGTAAGCGGTGCAAAAACGGCCTTTGGAGCCTTAAAAGCGTAGTAGATCACGATAAAAGCGCCAGCTAGCAAGAGCCTATAAGGCACTAAAAAATCAGCGCTTATGCCCTGCGAGAAGAGATACTGCCCGCAAACTCCGCTAAATCCCCAAAGAACGCCACCAACTAGCGTAAGAAGCACTCCAAGTTGATGGCTGGACATTAAATTTATCTATCTTTATGTAGCTGGGCGTCTTTGCCGTAGTGTGGCGAATACGGCCCATAAAGTATGCAGTCATGGCAGTTTCTAGAAAAGAGGTAGGCATCAGCGCTTACTGCTAGGTCATATGATCTATCTGAGATGGTGTTTGCCACCTGCGTGATGACGGCTGAGACTAGCATGCCAAGTAGGCTGTTTTGCCCGTTACCACTATCCTCTGCGGCCGCTGCCTCGCCCTGCCAGAGTGTCGCACCACTTTTTATATCAACAAGCTTTGCTTCAAGGACTACCTTTGTCGAGCTAGAGACCACGACGTAGCTTGTGCCATACTCTTTTATGTTGATGTAAAGCACGCTATCGGCGTGAAAAATTTTATCAAGCTTATTTAGTGGCACAGCTGCGATCTCGCTTGGCTCAGTGATGCCATTTTGCTTAAATGTCTCATTTACAAGTGCTACTGGAAATACGTAGTAGCCAGCCTCGCTAAGTGGGGCTACTGCGTTAGCTAGCACTGCTGCTGAGCCGCTCACTTCGGTACTGTCGTTTGTTGGCATTAGCACTAGGATAGAGCGTGGCTTTTTTTGTAAAAAGGCTGAGTAGTCGTATGGCTCAGGCTCTTTTACAGAACATCCAGTAAAAAATATCGCAAGAAGTGCCACGGCTATAAATTTCAGGCTATTTTTCATCTTTGGCCTCCTCTTTTTTGCTCTTCTTTTTAGGAGTTAAATTTTTAGAGCCTTTGATGAAATTTATATACTCCCTTGACTCTGGGAAATTCTCTACCTCTTTGTCAAAATTTGCATTTGCAACGCCTAAATTCCCGTTATTTAAGTATAAAAGTCCAAGGTGAGCATACACTCCAGGGGCGACCTTGTAGCCCCTTTGGGCTGAGTTTTGCACTAAATTTTCTAAGCGTGAAATTTGCTCGTTTGTGTCGCCATCTTCGTTTAGATAGCTATATAGTGAGCTGCTATATGTGCCGTCCCAGTAGTAAAGCGACCTTGGGCCATTTGTGTTGCTGCATCCTACTAGCACAAGTGCAAGAGCGCCAAGGCAGGCAAGCTTTAATTTACTTGCCATGCTCCGCTTTCTATGCCATTTACTAGGTTATTTACAGCCTCCATGATAGCTAGGCTTAGCACCTTGCCATTTAGCGTCGAGTCATATCCTGCGGTGCCGCCAAAGCCGATGATTTCTCTATTTGATAGAGCGTATTCACCAGCGCCGCTAACTGAGTAGACGACCTCTGCGGTTTTGGTATCGACAACGTTTAAATTTACCTTAGCGTAAGCAGTTTGCTTTTTGCCTCTGCCAAGTATGCCAAATAGCTGGTGATCGCCTGTTGTCTTGCGGCCAAATTCGGTCACGTCGCCAGTTATCACATATCTTGAGCCTTTTAAATTTTGAGCCTCTTTGCTTAGCTCGCTCTCTTGTTTGATCACCTTCATATTTGATCTATCAAGCACTGAAAACCTACCGCTTTGCTGTAAATTTGTGATCAAGATGCTTTGAGCTTGGTTGCCAAGTCTATCCTCGCCGTCGCCAAAAACGCCGTTTTGATAGGCTGATTGGTTATTGAAGCGACCAATAGAAACTGAGACTTTTTTGCCGTTATAAACTGTGCCGTAGCTTGCTACTTTTGGAGTTTCTACCACTCTTGAGCTCTCGCTTGCACATCCAGCAAAAAGCGCTGCGATCGCTAGAGCCACGCTAAATTTTAAAACATTTTTCATCTTTATCCTTTGTGACAAAATCGTTTGTATATTACTAAATTTCTTTTTAAATAGCTTTAAATTTCATCCATGTGCCTTTTACGTATCTACGCACGAAAAGCACGGCTTTGACGGCCCAGTCGGCAAACATCGCAAACCAAGTGCCTATCATGCCAAGATCAAAGGTAAGCGCAAAGACATAAGCTAGCACGATCCTGCAAGCAAACATGCAGGCTAAATTTACTATCATCGGATATTTTGCGTCCCCAGCAGCTCGAAAAACGGTCGGATATGTGTAGGCAAGCGGCCAGATAAGGCACATAGCGATGCCGTGGTACCAGACGATCTGCCTTGTTAAATTTATGGCTTCTCTTGATAGATTATAAATGCTAAGAAGCGGATCAAGCAAGAGTAAAACCGCAGCCGTGCTAAAAATTTGCACTACGTAGATACTTATGATTGATTTTTTTACGTAAAATTTGGCCTGCAAAAGGTCGTTTGCTCCGATACATCTAGCCACAACGACGCTTAGTCCTGTGCCTATTGCCATGCCAGGGAGCACCTGAAACATCGCTATCGTCCCGCCTACAGCATTTGCGGCGATACTTGCTGTGCCAAATAGCGAAACAAGGCTTAGCACGATGATACGCCCAAGGTAAAACATTGAGTTTTCAAAGCCATAAGGTATGCCGATATTTAAAATTTTCTTTATGGCTTCATAGTCAAATTTATAGATAAAGCTCTTTCTAATGTGAAGTTTTAGCCGCACATCAAGGAGTAAATATACTATCACCAAGCAAGCTATCGCTCTTGCTACTAGCGTGCTTATAGCAATGCCTAAAACGCCCGTGTGAAAGGTGTAGATGCTAATCGCAGTTAGCAAGACATTTAGTAAATTTGCAGCCGCCATGATATACATAGGGAGCTTTGCGTTTGACATCGTGCGAAAGATCGCCGCAGCTGCCGCATAGACAGCTAAAAATGGCGCTGAGATCGCTGAAAACACGAGATAGTGGCTAGCATCGCTTCGCACCATAGCACCGATATCGCCAAAGACTTTGTCTAAGATAAGATCTTTTAAAAGGATGATAGCAAGAGCTATAAATATGGCAAAAATTAGGCTAAACCAAACTAGCTGATCGGCAGTGTTTCTGGCGTTGCCACTTTGTTTGCTACCTAGATACTGGCTAGCGACCACCGAGCCACCAGTGGCGATAGCTGTAAAAATGCTGATAAATAACGCCATGACAAATTCTACAAGGCTCACCGCACTCACCGCACTTTCGCTAACGCTTGCTGCCATGAGCGAGTTTGCAAGACCAAGGCTATACTCTAAAAACTGCTCCACAGCGATAGGTAAAAAGAGCCTTGCTAGATCAGCGTTTGAGAAAAATCTCTGCTCGTTTGTTAAATTTTTCAAATTTAGTCCATTGTGTAAAGTGAGTGTAAAATTATAAATTTTTTAAAATTACGCCGCTATAAAATTTGGGTCTTATTTATTGACAAATTTGTCTTAAAGGGAGTAAAATCACGGCAGTTCTAAGTTTAGAAAGACCTTTTTTGGATACAAAATGCACTCAATTGGTATAGACATCGGCTCAACTTCTGCAAAAGTTGCCATTATGGAAGCAAGTAGCGGCGAGATAAAGGAGCTATTTTTACTCCCGACTGGCTGGAGCAGCGCAGATACTGCCATGCTTATAAAAGAGCGAGTTTTGGCTTTAAACCTTGGTGAGCTTTATTTTACAGCTACAGGCTATGGCAGGATCTCCGTGCCATACGCTGATAAGACGCTAACTGAGATCACCTGTCATGCACTTGGAGCGCACTACTTTTGCAAAAGCGACTGCACCGTTATCGATGTGGGCGGACAAGATACGAAGGCTATCAAGCTTGAAAATGGCTCGGTGACAGACTTTACGATGAATGATAAATGTTCAGCTGGCACTGGTAAATTTCTAGAAGTGATGTCAAACCGCCTTGGAGTTAGGTTTGATGAGCTTACAAGCCTTGCTAAAAATAGTGACAAAGATATCGCCATAAGCTCGATGTGCACGGTCTTTGCGGAGTCTGAGATCATAAGTCTCATCGCTCAAAACGTCTCACGAGAAAATATCGCAAAAGCGGTGATCATCTCAGCTATAAATAAAATTTCAAATTTGGTCAAAAAGCAGGCAAATACGAGCTATTTCTTAAGTGGGGGCTTTAGCAAGAGCGAGTATGTAAGAGAAAATTTAGAAGTGTGCTTGCAAGCTGAGGTCGCCACGCACAAAGATGCGATCTACTGCGGTGCGATCGGCGCTAGCCTTGCAGGGATAAGAAATTTAAGGAGAGAATATGGCAATAAATGAGAGTATGAATCTAAGCGAAATTTTCGCTACCTATGACAGCGCTAAGAAAAATTTAGCCCAAAACGTCGAAGCGGTCAAAAATAGCGGCCAAAAGATCGCTGCGATATTTTGCACCTACACGCCAAGAGAGGTCATCCACGCGGCAAATGCCTATAGCGTGAGCGTCTGCGCTACTGGCGATAACGCCGTCACTGAGGGCGAGAAGTACCTACCTAAAAACCTCTGTCCGCTCATAAAAGCAAGCTACGGCTTTGCTAAAGCAAACAAGTGCCCATTTGTGCGAAACTCAGATATCGTTATCGGCGAGACCACGTGTGACGGCAAGAAAAAGATGTATGAGCTAATGGGCGAATTTAAAGACGTCCACGTCATGCATTTGCCGCACTTTAAGAGCCAAAAGAGCCTAGAGATTTGGCAAGATGAGGTTAGAGAGCTAAAAGAGCGTTTGGAGGCTAAATTTTGCGTGAAAGTGAGCGATGAGGAGCTTAGAAACTCTATTAGGCTATTTAACAAAGAGCGCGAGCTAATGGGAGAAATTCAAAATTTTATGAAGCTAACGCCACCACCTATGAACGGCAAAGAGCTGCACGCACTGCTATATGGAAATGGCTTTATATTTGATAAAGAAGAGCAGATAAGCGACCTTGAGATCATCGTAAATAAGCTAAAAGAGTGCGTGAAAGACAAAATCTCACCCGTGCATAAAGATGCCAAACGTATCATCATCACGGGCTGTCCAAGCGGCGGCGTCTATGATAAGATAGTGCCTGCCATAGAAGAGGCAGGTGGCGTCGTGGTAGCTTACGAAAACTGCACAGGGACTAAAAATTTTAGTAATCTAATCGATGAAAATGACGATCCAATTAGTGCCATCGCTAAGCGCTACATGGCGATACCTTGCTCGATCATGTCGCCAAACAAAGATAGAGAGCTCGTGCTTCAAGAGATGATAAAAGAGTACAAGGCAGACGGCGTGATCGATGTGGTGCTACAAGCCTGTCATACCTACAACGTAGAAACTACTAATATAAAAAGAGCGTGCAACGACGTAGATACGCCTTATATGGCACTTGAGACGGACTTTTCTACTAGCGACGCTGGACAGATCAAGACAAGACTTGAGGCATTTATAGAGATGCTTTAGGATAAATTTAAAAGAGCAGGGGGGGGAGCTAAATTTAGATTTAAATTTAAAGTAGCTGACTTGAAAAATGGCGAAATTTACTAAATTTACAAGTCAGCTAAAGCCAATGAAGATACTTTATTTAATTACTCTAATTTTTCAAGAAGCCACCAGCTTGAATAACCACCGTGGATATATCGCATGTGTTTATAATCATAAAGAACAGAATTCCATTTCCCATCACCATTTTTCATTTTGTCGTTATATTCTTTTGTCTTTTCTCTGTCGCCTAAATATTTATACATATCGCGTAGATCTCTACAGATATAAGCACTTTTTAATTCATTGCAGCCGTATTCAAGCATTTTTACATCTGCTTTTGACTCAGAAAGTGTTTTTGCATAATCAGACTCGATGGCTTTTACTTTTGCATAATCATGACTTTTTTTCGCAAAATAAACTACCTTTGTTTTAATTAAATCAAGAGCTGGTATATTGCACGCTGGAGCAAATTTTTTATTATAACAATACTCAGGGATAGTTTTCTCATAAAAATTTACAACTTTTTTAAGATCCTTGCTCTCTAAAGCTTCTAATTTTTATAGCGAAAGGCAGCCTAGATCATTGCCTTTGTCAAAGCACCAATATTTCGCACTATCAGTGCTAATTTCTTTAGTGTTTATTTCTATAAGTTTCTTATCGGCACTATAATCATAGTTTGGCTTTTCTCTACTACTCCCAAAGCCCCAAGCATATACGCTACTTGTGGCCAACACACTGGCTAAGACTGAAGCTAAAATTTGCTTTTTCATCTTGATATCTCCTTTTTGGTTAAAAAAGGCATTCTGCCCCGGTGCTTAAAATAAATTTTAAAAGGGTGCTGGCTTGTGAAAAGTCTAAATTTAGCGATCTAGCGACAACTAAAAGGTGCAGAGTATGTCAAGCAGTCTGCCAAGCTTTTGCATATCATTTAAGAAAAGCTGGTTTGGTTTTTGAGTAAATTCCTTGGCTTCATCTAGGATTTTAGGCTCAGAGATATTATAAGCAAACTCCTTTTTTAGTATCTTCGCACCCTTTTTGTAAAAAAATCTAGCCTCGATAAAACTTGCAAAAAAGCTATCATCTCTTAAGTAGTAGTTGGTGGCGGCATTTACAAAAACTGGCTTTTGAGCCAAAAACTCGCCACAAACGCCATTTTGTGAGCTAAATTTAACACTCTCGACCAC
>CAUUIN010000009.1:0-39353 GCA_963545295.1 uncultured Campylobacter sp.
CAACGACGCTTATAGCATTTGTCACACCGCTCGCCTTTGCTATCATTTTATTTTGCGGCACAAGCGCTGGATGCACGCGTAGCTCTACCTTGCCTTCGCTTTTTTTGGCGATGGCTAAAAGCTTGATCGAGTATTCAAAGTCTTTTGCGAAAAATATATCCTCTGGCGTGATTCCTTGTATCCCTTCGATTAATATATCCTCTGGATCGCCATGCACGCCGTATGCGATGCTAGCGAGGATGAGAAGCTTGTGAGCTGTATCAAAGCCACCCACGTCAAAAGTAGGATCAGCTTCAGCGTATCCAAGCTCTTGTGCTTTTTTAAGTGCGTCTTTGAAATTTGAGCCCTCATTCATCATCGAGGTTAAGATGTAGTTACTTGTGCCATTTAGTATGCCATTTATGCTTAAGATGTGGTTGGCGCTAAGCCCCTCTCTTAAGGCTCTAATGATCGGTATGCCTCCAGCCACGCTTGCTTCAAAGCCAAATGGTGTGTTTTTGGCTAAATTTTGCAAAGCATATCTATGATAGGCAAGGAGTGCTTTGTTTGCAGTGACGACCGCTTTTTTGCGCTTTAAAATTTCGCTCACAACCCTAAAAGGCTCTTCGACACCACCCATAAGCTCGACAAAAACATCGATATCATCGCGGTTTATGACGCTATTTATATCGTCAGTCAAAGGGATGCTAGCGTCTCTTTTTTTATTTAAATTTCTAACTACACCAACGACTGGCACGATCTCCTCGCCACATCTTGCTGCGATTAGTTTTTTGTTTTTTAGTAAAATTCTAGCAACCGACTCGCCAACGGTTCCAACGCCTAATATCGCTACATTCATTCAAATTCTTTCAAATATTTTTTTATATTTCTTGCTGCTTGTCTTATCCTATTTTCGTTTTCGATAAGAGCTAGACGCACGTAGTCGTTTCCGCCCTCGCCAAAACCGATGCCAGGACTAACCGCGACTGATGCTTTTGTAAGAAGCTGCTTTGAAAACTCAAGGCTGCCTAAGTGGCTAACCTTTGGTGGAAGTTTTGCCCAGATAAACATGCTGGCATTTGGCTTTTTAAGCTCCCAGCCAGCCTGAGCGAAGGCCTCTATCATCACATCTCTTCTTTTTTCATAAATTTGGCGTATCTCTTCAACGCAGCTTTGATCGCCGTCAAGTGCTACCGTGGCTGAGACTTGGATCGGCGTAAACATGCCGTAATCAACCCATGATTTTATCTTTTTAAGTGCAGCGCAAAGTCTTTTATTTCCGCACATGAAGCCAACTCTCCAGCCAGCCATGTTATAGCTTTTTGAAAGTGTATAGCACTCGACTGCGACGTCTTTTGCGCCATCTACTTCAAAGATACTTGGCGTTTTGTAGCCATCAAATGTAAGATCAGCGTAGGCGATATCTGAGATGACGTAAAATCTCTCCTGCTTTGCGATGCTTACAAGGCGCTCGTAAAAGCTCTTTTGCACTGTTACGGTTGTTGGATTGTGAGGGAAATTTACGACTACATATTTTGGTTTTGGTGAGCTTGCGTGTATCGTCTGGATCAAATTTTCAAAAAATTTATTCTCATCTAGCTCAAATTTATCATTGTAGTGAAGTGGCATCTTTGCGACACTTCCGCCAGCAAATAAAAACGCTTGCGTGTGTATCGGATATGCAGGATCAGGCACGATAGCCACATCGCCTGGGTTTATCACGGCTTGGGCAAGATGTACAAAGCCCTCTTTACTGCCCATGGTGGCGACTGCCTCGGTTTCTGGGTCTAAATTTACGCCGTATTTGCGCTTATACCAGTTGCAAATGGCAAGGCGGAGCTTGTAAATTCCAGCACTGGCTGAGTAGCCGTGGGTTTTATCTTTTTGCGCGCTTTCGCATAGTTTATCGACGATGTGTTGTGGTGTTCTGCCCTCTGGGTTGCCCATAGAAAAGTCGATGATGTCCTCGCCAGCTCTGCGTGCTGCCATTTTTATAGCATTTACTTCGGCAAAAACGTAGTTTGGCAAACGCTCAATTGTATTAAATCTTATCTCATCAAACACTGTTTGCTCCTATTTTATAAGCTTGATAATTATCTCGTTTTTAATGTTAGTTATGTCGTTATTATCGCTAATTAACGCATATTTTGCATCGTTAGCTAAATTTATGGTGTAGTTAGTTTTTATCTCGTTTTCTCTTTTTAGATCGATTTGGTTTAAGCTCTTATCATAAATTCTAACAAGCGGCACCCATTTGTTTGGCTCGTTTGAGATGATGCTTAGGCTACTTGCACCTGCTACATCTACGATATAGACGCCACCACTCTTTACAAGCGGGGTCTCTTCGTTGAAATTTACTTTTGACGCATCAAGGCTCATATTTTTAGCATCCAAATAAAGCGCTAAATTTCCATCAGCTCTATCAAATCCCATGATCTTAAAGCCACTTTTACTAAGCGTGAAATTTAGTAAATTTGGATCTATGCCGCCACTTTTTAGAGCCAAAATCCCATAAGAAATTTCATCACCATTTTTTAGAGAATTTACCCTAGCTACGCTTATATTTGCATCTTCAAGAGCTAAATTTATAGATTTGACAAATAGAGCTGAGGGGACTTTTTGCGTGCTTATAAATTTTAAATTTAAGCTATTTGAGCTAAAAGAGAGAGCATCGTAGTTTGAGCTTTGCTTTAGCCTTGAGACTAGCTCGCTAACATTTAGCGAGCCGTTAGTGTCTAAATTTTCTAAAGAAATTTGCAGATCTTTTCCGCTGCTTAGTGCATTTGCGCTGCTATTTAGATCAAAAGCGTATGAAAAAACGCTAAAAAGAAAAAATATGGCTAGTTTTTTTACCAAGATTTGCCCTTATTCATCTCGACAAACTCATCATAAGTTAAAAATTTCATATCGCCATTTTCTACTAAAAATCTAGCTGGACGGCTTGGATTATATTTTGTCACTTTATCGCCGATCTTAAGCTCGATGTTGCCATTTCCACAAACTACTAGCTGTCTTTGGTCTAAATTTATATTTACACTCTTGCTTGTGTCGCTTGATGTTTTTTGACCATTTTCAAGGTTGATGATGCCTATCCAAACGCGTTGTTTTGGTGTGATAACTGCCTCATTTAGCGGCTTTGTCACATTTTGCTCTACTTTTGGAGCTGGCTGGGCTGCCATGCTAGGTTTTACAGCATTTTGATCTATGCTAGCAGGACTTACGGTCACATTTTGCTCAGCTGGAGCTGAAATTTTCACGCTTGATGCGTTTGCGTCGATCTTTGGAGTGTTTTGAGAGATTGTTACGTTTGTGTCGATTATATTTTTCTTAACCTCATTTACGATGCTTGATTGCGAATAGCTCACGCTTGTGTTGTCTTCATTCAAGCTTGCAATGAAATTTTGGACGTATTTGTAAGCGTCAAAGTAGTAAGCACCGCCAGCGATGATAGCTAAGATGATGATCCAGAAGAAAAATCCAGCCCCTCCACCGCTACTTTGTCTTTGGATGGAGACATCTTCAGGTGTGTAAGAAGAAATTTTTGGGCTAACTTTTGTTTTTTTACTCTCATCAGGCATGTTTTCTTGCATAAATGCGTCGTATTCGGCGAGAAGTTCGCTAAGATCGACGCCGTATTCACGCTGTAAAATTTTGGCGTAACCTTTAATGTTTAAGCGTGATAATTTTTCAAAATTTTTGTCAAAAATGTATTGTAAAAATGTGGGTTCAATGTGCGTCTTGCGCGAAATTTCCTTTATGCCTATCTCTTTTAAATTTTCTAGTTCACTCATCTATCATCCTATCACAAATTATCGCAAAAGCTGCACTTACATTTAGGGAGTCCCAGCCGTCTTTTAGCTTGATACCGACGCACTCATCGCACTTTGCTAGAGCTTTTTGCGGTATGCCTTCGCCCTCTGAGCCCATCACCAAAGCCCTTTTGCCAGCAAATTTCATCTCTTTTATATTTTTGCCGTTGCTTGCCGTCGCGTAGAGCTTGAAGCCACACTGCTTTAGCTCGTTTAGCAGGCTAAGTCCGTCTTCAAAGATTGCTATTGGTATCTCGTAAGCAGCACCGCTACTTGACCTTAAAACACCTTGCATATTTACACTTTTTGCAACAACAACTAGTCCTTCGCAGCCTAGAGCATAAGCACTTCTAGCGATAGCGCCGATGTTTCCGACGTCACTTATGCCATAAAGCACGGCGATGAAATTTAGCTTTTTTAGCTCGCTAAAGTCTGAAAACTCAAACTCACTAACGCTTGCTAAAAAGCCTTGATGGTTGCCGCCATGCGCCATCGACTGCGCCTTTTGATTATCCACGCGGATGATCTTCTTGCCAGTGCCACAAATTTTAGAAAAGAGTTTTTTATCACACTCTTTTGAGAGATATATCTCTTCTAGGATCTGCGGGCGCTTGTTCAAAATATGTAAAAATAGCTGTTTTCCGTATATTATCATAGTGGCTTATGGTAGCTAAAATCAAGTAAAATTTAACTTATTTTACTTCTAAATTTGAGTGAATTTTTGAAACATTTTAGCGAAATTTGAGCTTTTAAATTTATGATTTTATTAGCTCGTCGTATATCTTTTTGACCTCTTCACCAGTTATTTTGCTAAGCAGTTTTGCCTTTGCTTTTGGGGCTATATCAAGTGCAATGATCTCATCTTTTGTGATATTTTGAGTGGATGTATTGGCACTTTTTGAGATGACAACTGCCCACTCGCCATTTAAATTTGCTTTTTCTAAAATTTGGGCTAAATTTTTGGCACTACCTTTAAATTTAGTCTCAAATTTTTTAGTAGCCTCTTTTATAGCAAAGATTTCTCTCTCTGGCTCTAAATTTGCGATATTTTCTATCAAATTTAATATGCGTTTTGGGCTTTCGTAGATTACTGCTGGATAGGCTAAATTTAGAGCATTTTGTATGGCTAGAGCTCTATCTCTGCCAGTATTTGGTAAAAAGCCTAAGAAAACAAACTCTTTATCGCAAAGTCCGCTTGCTACTACGCTTAAAAGTGCGGCGTTTGCTCCGCTTAAAATTTCGTATTTGATATCATTTTTTTGAGCGTATCTTACTAGGCTAACGCCTGGATCGCTTATGCCCGGCATGCCAGCGTCGCTCATGTAGGCTATGTTTTTGCTCAAAATTTCATCACTTAAATTTGCAAAAAATTCATCTTCGTTGTGGGTGTGAAGTGGGATAAAATTTGAGATATTTATATTTGCGTCAAAGCGATCGTTTAGCAGATTTACAAGGCTTTTGCAAACTCTTGTATCTTCGCAGACAGCTATCTCGCATTCACGCAAAATTTTGATCGCACGAAGCGAGATATCTTCTAAATTTCCTATTGGAGTAGGAACAAAGTAGAGCAAGGCTTATTTTTGAGCGTATTTTTTCTTAAATTTCTCAACACGGCCAGCGCTATCAACTATCTTTTCGCTGCCTGTGAAAAATGGGTGGCACTTGTCGCAAATGTCAATTCTGATTTCGCTTTTGTTTGACTTTGTCTTAAAAGTGTTGCCACACGCGCAAGTTACGGTGCAATCTACATACTCTGGATGGATCTCTTTTTTCATCATCTTTCCTTTATTATTTTGGGCTATTTGTTACCTTAAAAGTTGCTGATTATATAAAAACTAATCTAAAAATCAAATAAATCATGCAAGAAATTTTGCTGCCACGGATATGACTGCGGTCTGTGACCTTAAGATATTTTTTGTATTTAGGTCGTAGATATTTTTAAATTTAGTCGTCTCATCATCGCTAAACCCGCCCTCTGGACCGATTATTAATATCTCATCATCTCTTTTTTCATTTAAATTTTTGCCGCCAAAATTTATGGCTGAGACATTTTTATAAACGTTCATTAACTCGTCTAAATTTTTATAAATTTCAAACTCCATTAGCGATGTTCTGCCGCACTGCTCGCACGAAAGCGCATTTATGTAGTTTAGCTTTTCAAGGTCTATTTTGAAATTTGCCTGAGAAAATTTAGTATAGACAAAGGCGATCTTGCCAACGCCAAGCTCATTTAAAAATGGCAGAGCCTTTTCGATCGTCTTTGGATCAACGACCGCCCAAGCGATGGTAAAGTCAAATTTATGCTCGCTATTTAGGCTGGCAAAGATAAGGCTTAAATTTGCACTTCTGCGCTCTATCTCATCGATCTCATAGATATACTCTTTGCCATCACGCAGGTTTCTAACGCTTATGCGTTCTCCAGCCTCAACTCTTCTTGCTTTTAAGTGCAAAAAGGCCTCATTTACTATCTTTAAGCGCTCATCACCAGCATTTTTATCATATAAAAATTTCATCTAAATCCCTGCTATGATGATCAAAATAATGTCGCAAATACCTTTAATTAGGGCAAATTTCTTAAATTTATCTAGCTCACCAGCAACGGCGTATCTTTTTAACCTTTTGTATCCAACGGCGCTAAGTGCGATCAAAGCTATCAAGATAAGAAGCATTTTTATGGCGTTAAATTTTAGCTCGTAGCTATAATATGCCCATAAAATGAGCCCAGTTAGCACCAAAAAGCTAAGTAGCATGTGATAAATAGGCAAAAAATATCTTATGCGAAGTACGTAGTTTTTAGCCCTCACTCCAAACTGAGTAAGCACTAGATAAAGCGCCGCTAAGGCAAGTAGCGCATAAAAAAACGCCACATGAAATGGCAAAGTGTAGGCAAAAAGCGAGGCTAAATGTTCGTTCATTTTTTATCTTTAGGAGGCTCGTTTTCTTCGACTACTGGCTCAGGTGGCAGCTGCTCGTCGATAGTTACATTCGCATCAGGCTGAGCTATCGTAACATCACTAGGGACTGGCTCGCTAACGTCACTTTTGGCCTCTTCTTTATCTCCGCACCCCAAAAATACGCCAGCTATAAGCAAAAAAGAGGTTACAAATTTTTTCATTAAACGTCCTTTGGATTTTCTATTTTTATCTTATTTATCATCTTTTCAAGCAAATTTTTATCTTCCCACTCGTCCATAACGGCCTGCGAAAATTTGATATCGCTAAGCCTTATCACGCCCATTTGCACATTTTCGGCATCATCTTTAAAGCACTGCGCATAGCCAGTGTCAGTCTCATGCACGATTACGCTATGAAGCTTCACTTCGCGCTCGCCGTTGTTCATCACGCTAAGCTCAAGTATCCGCTCGATCAGGACAAAAAATATACGGCAAAACTGCTCTGCGCTGGGATTTAGCGGGATCTCGATCCACCTTGCAGAGTGCTTTTTTAGGTCGTTTTTGTATTCGTCACTATCGCATGAATATATGGTCGTAGCGTGATCAAAGCTATCGATGATCGTTTTTATGTTTTGCTTCATCAGCCCAAAGTCATAGACCATGCCAGCGTTATCAAGAAAATTTGAGCTAAGTAAAATTTCTGCTACGTAGCTGTGACCGTGGATGCTAGTCTTACAGCGCTTTGAGCTACAAAATCTCACGATATGTGCATTTTCAAATTTAAAAAGTTTTCTAATAATCATCAAACACCCTCTTTATCGCCCCAAAGCCTGATGTGGATACGCTCTGAGTAGTTAAATCCATACTTTATGGCAAATTCCGCTGTTTTTAGAGCATTTTTGCCTAGCTCGTCTTGATTTGCGCCCATCGCCATGCACCAAACTGGCAAATTTACTCTATTTTTTATATATAAAATTTCTTCTAGCTCGCTTTTGTCAAAGTGCGAGAGGACAAATTTCAAAAAGCTGCTTTTTGCGTTATTTTTGATAGCTAAAATGGCGCCCAAGTTTATGCGTTTTTGCTCGCTAACTCCGCTGTTTGCTAGCTTTACGCCAAGTGCAAAATGGCAGTTTTTATAAATTTGGAATTTTTCAAAATCAACCAAGATCGTGCCATTTGTCTCAAAATGCACCTCGTAGTTTATAAGCAAATTTCTTACCAAATTTATAAAATTTTCATTTTCGTGCCAGATGAGTGGCTCGCCGCCTGTTAAAACGATGATAGGCTTTTGCTCTAAGCCTTTGCTAAAGCTATCAACTAGGCTTAAAATTTCATCTGTGTTATATCTTTTGTGGTGAAAATGTCCTTTAAAAACGGCTCTTATGCTATCACAACCCAAAAGCTCTTCACCTGTTTTTAAAGATCTTGTCTTTACGCCAAAGCCAGAGCAGTTTAGGTTGCAGCCCAAAAAGCGTAAAAACACAGCGAGCCTGCCCTGATAAGCGCCCTCGCCTTGGATGCTTAAAAATGCCTCAACTAATTCTAGCTCTTTGCTCATCAACCACCAGTTTGGTAAAAGGCCCTTGAAGAGGTTTCGTTGCTAGCTCCAATGGCCCATTTGTTCTCTTTTGGCTTGTTGGCTAAGACCTGCCTTAAAATTTCGCTTGCTGCGACGATGTCGCCCTTTTCGACTGCTTTTTTGATACTTAGCGCATCTTCAAAGTAAAGGCATGGTATCAAAAGCCCCTCAGCACTTAGCCTAATGCGGTTGCAACTCTCGCAAAAATCGTGTTTATGGGGATCAATGATGCCAAATTTATAGCCGTCATCAAGCCTATAAATAGACGCAGGCGCGTTTGGCAGTTTTTCATCTTTTGTGACATTATATTTTTGCGAGATGATATTTAGAATTTCATCGCTTTTTAGCCCTTTTAGGTCATCTTTGGCATGCGAATTTTCCATATATTCGATAAATCTGATCTGAGAGTTTCTAAATTTGGCAAACTCAAGCAAATTTACAAGCTCATCGTCGTTAAAGCCTTTTAGTGCGACGGTGTTTATCTTGACCTGTAATCCAGCGTCAAGTGCTGCCTCAAAACCAGCTAAAACCTCGTGCAAGACGCTCTTTTGAGCGATAAATTTAGCCTTTTGCTCATTTAGCGTATCAAGCGACATATTTATACGTTTTAGCCCAGCGTCCTTTAGCCTTTTGGCAAAGTGTGGCAGCATAAAGCCATTTGTTGTAAGCGCTAGATCGATGTCTGGCTTATAATCGCTTATCATCTTTATAAATACATCCAAATCCTTACGCACGAGTGGTTCGCCACCTGTGATCCTGATCTTTTTCACGCCTTCGTCGATAGCCACTTTTACAAATAAAAATAGCTCTTCAAATGTCAGTAAATTTTCTTTTGGAGTCCAACTAAATGGCGTCGTAGGCATGCAATATCTACATCTAAAATTGCAACGCTGCGTCACGGAAATTCTCAAATAATCAACAACCCGACCATATTTATCTATTAGCATAAAGCACCTTTTTTAAGCTTGGTTAGAGCTTTTTTAATTTTCAATTATAGGTTAAAAGATTTAAATTTAAATAAAAATTTAAGCTAATTTTTGTAGTTTAAGAGTAGTTTTGTCTTTTAAAATTAGCCTATAAATTTAGGCTAATTTATGAAATTTAAGCACAAACTCAACTCGCCCCATACCCACATGAAGGTCTTTAGCGATCATGGCTGCGCTTTTTCCATCTTTAAACATCTTTAGAATTTGCTCTTCTTCGTTGATAACGCTTGGGGTGATCTTGTTGATATCTCTTGTTCGCTCCTCAAGGTTAAACATCCTATCTTTTTGCTCGTTTGCAAAGTCATCAATCACTCGCTCAATGCTCTTTATAGCGCGGATTATCGGCACGATTTTTTCGTTTATCTGCTCGTTTATCTGCTCTTTTAGCTCATCTTTTACATCTTTTAGCTGTTCGTCATCATCAGGCTTGAAGCTTGCAAGTGCGGCTAGCTGTTTTTTGAGATTATAGTTTTCTTGCATAGCGCTCTCTATGGCACGCTCATACCTTGTAAATTTCTTATTTGTCTCGCTATCTTTTATAAATATCAAAGCTATTATTATCGCTAAAACGATGCCAAAACCTAAAAAAATGTAAATTTCCATATTTTTCCTTTACGAATTCGCTCTAAGCTCTCTTATCATCACACGCTCTCTAGCCGTCACATAGGCGTTCCAGTCGGCCTCATCCTCTTCGTGCATGTTCTCTATCTTTGCTAGCCTCTCATCCTCCGCCCTTAGATAAAGGCTCAAATTTCTCTTTGGAAAGATAGGCATCATAATCCTTGCGTAGTAAATTTCATCTTTTTTAAATTTATCTTCGCTTATTTTTATGTGCGTAAAGCCGATCTCATCGATATCTACGCTCTCTTTTAGTGGCAGATACTGCTTGTGCTCATTTTTAATGTAATCACTAAGCGCATCTATCTTTCTATGAAGCTCGATGACAAGCGTTAGCAAGACTTGGTCGCTCTCTTTGGTCTCGCCGCGTGATTTAGCTCGCTTTAGCCACGCTCCAAGCGCATCTTCGTCGCCTGGGAGGATTGAGTTAAATTCTCTTAAAAATTTCTCATCTCCACTTTTGTCGCACTCATAAACCATGCTAAGAGGCGCTTTAAAAAGCCTTACTTCGCTCATAATACGCTGATCCAAACAAAGATGAAAAATAAAATTCCCAAGTAGCCATTTAGCGTGAAAAACGCCCTGTCTATCTTGCTAAAGTCGCGCCTTACGATCCTATGCTCGAAAAATAATATCACGCCGCTTACCACAATGCCAAAAAACGCCATCGCTCCAAGTCCAGCCGCCCAAGCAAAAAGTAGCCAAAGTATAAATGCCAAAGCGTGAAAAATGGCTGATAAAAATAGTGTCACCTTGTCGCCATAAATGGCCGGTATGCTAAAGAGCTTGTTTTCTTGGTCAAATTTAATATCTTGAAGCGAATAAAGCAGGTCAAATCCAGCCACCCAAAATGTCACACCAAGGCAAAGTAGCACGCTCCAAAGTGGTATAGCTGCACTTACTGCGACCACGCCAGCAATGGGAGCAAGCCCAAGACTAAGTCCAAGCACCAAGTGCGCTAGCTCGCTAAAGCGCTTAAACAGCGAATATCCGCCAAGCACGGCAAGGATAGGAAAACTGAGCCAAAATGCGAGCGAATTTACAAAATAAGCGCAGATGATAAAGATAAACGCATTTGCTGCGATGAAAAGCTGCATATTGCCCTTGCCGATGCGCCCATCTACGCTTGGACGGCTTGCAGTGCGTGGGTTTAGCTTGTCGATGTCCTCGTCTTGGTATCTGTTAAACGCCATGGCGAAATTTCTAGCGCTGACCGCGCAAATAGTGCCTAAAATAAGCAGTTTAAAGCCAAACCAAGCCGAGCCATTTTCTATCTTGCTCGCAACTATCATCGCCACAAAGATAAAGGGCAGGGCAAAAACCGAGTGCTTAAAAACGATGAGTTCTGCGATATCTTTTAGCTTTTTGATCATATAAATTTCCATATTTTTAAAAAGTGTCTGATTTTACACCATTTTGCTTTAAATCTAAATTTATATTATCATTGCCACATTATTTTAAAATGAAGGGTTCTGATGAGTAAAATAGCGATTATTGGAGGCAGTTTTAGTGCGTTATTTACGGCGCTTGAGCTAGCTAAAAAGGGTGAGGAAATTTTAGTTATTAATAGCCAAAAAGATGAGTTTGAGAGCGGGATTTTAACCCCATTTAACACACCAGCGCTCGCAAGAGATGGAGCGATATCTAGCTCATTTATGGGGCTAGTTAGTAAAAAAAGTGAGCTTGATATAGCACTTTGTTTAAATGAGAACTTTAGGGCTTGGATGGCGAATTTCACGCTCAAATCAACAAAGGCTCATGATAAAAAGATGAGAATTTTGTTTAAAAAATTTGGAGAAAAGAGCTTTGAAATTTTAAAAGAGCTAAACGAAAAATATCCTCAGATAAAATTTGAAAGAAGCGGCGTTTATCTCGTTTTTAGCGAGGACGAGAGCTTTAAAAAGAGGCTTGATGAGATAAAGATCGCTGATAGCGAGCAAGAAATTTTAAGCGTGGATAGTGAGATTGTAAATTTTGGATTTATAAATAAAAACATAAAAGGGGCGCTAAATTTAAGCAAAAACGCGAGTATCGACGCAGGTGAGCTAAAAAAGGTGCTTGTTAGCGAGCTAAATGAGCTTGGAGTGCAGTTTATAAACGATGAAATTTATGAGCTAAAAACGCAGGGACAAGCCGTGCAAAAGGCAGTTGGTGCAGCTGGCGAGTACGAGGCTGATAGCTTTGTCGTGGCAAGCAGGAATTTGGAGCTTTCAAGCAAGCTTGGGACAAATTTAAACGCTATTTTGGCTAAATTTTACACCATAGGTCTTGTGCTAAGCGAAGCTCAAATCCCTAAAAAACCGATCATCTTAAATGATATGTTTGCCAAAATTTATCCAAGTAAAAATGGCGTCACTATCATCACAAATTTACAAGTGGGCGCGATCGATACGCTCGTTAAAACAGAGAAGATCAATGCATTTTTAAACGAGCTAAAAAGACATCTTGGTATAAGCGAGCTAAAAGAGCCTAGCTTTAGGGCAAATTTCGTGCTTCTTAGCTCAAACGACAAGCCAGCGATCGGACGAGATGAGACCTATCAAAATTTACTCTATAACCAAGCGTACGGGCTAAACGAACTAAGTTACGCACCGCACTTTGCAGGCGTTTTAGCTGATCTCATAAAAGAGGGCAAAAGCAACGAAGATAGCGATGAAATTTTGCTATTTAGCTCATTTTACGAGGGCTAAATTTGTTTGGTGAACTAGCGCTAATTGGCACCACAGCAAGCGGCAAGAGCGATCTAGCCTTTGAACTGGCAAAGGAATTTGGCGGCGTCATCTTAAGTCTTGACTCGCTAGCTCTTTATAAAGAGATAGATATCGCCAGCGCAAAGCCAAAGCTCTGGCAGTTAAAGGCTGTGAGGCACTTTGGGGTTGATGAAATTTACCCTGATGAGGATTTTAGTGTTGGGGCATTTTTTGAAATTTACAAAAACGCAAAGAAATTTGCGCTCTCGCAAAACTGCCCGCTCATCATCACAGGCGGCAGTGGCTTTTATCTAAAGGCGATGCTTAGTGGCCTTGCGCCAGATGTGCCAAAGTGCGAGCTAAATTTGAGCAACGATGAAATTTACGAGCTAGCTTTACAAAATGACCCTGAGTTTGCAGGCAAATTTAGCCAAAATGACTCTTATCGCCTCGAAAAATGGTATCAAATTTATAAATTTAGCGGCCAAATTCCAAGTATTTGGCTAAGAAAAAACACCAAGCCAAGCGTCATAAAAGAGCTTGCGATCTTTGAAATTTTGTGGGACAAAGAGGAGCTTAGAGCTCGCATCGCAAAGCGAACGAGAAATATGCTAGATGAGGGCTTGATAGATGAGGCGAAGTTTTTATTTGAGAAGTATAAAAGCGAGCCAAAGCCTTTAAAATCGATAGGCCTAAAAGAGTGCAAGCAGTTTTTGGAGGGTGAAATCTCAAAAAGTGAGCTAGAAACGCTCATCGCCACGCACACAGCTCAGCTTGCTAAACGTCAGAGAACCTTTAATAGATCGCAGTTTGAGAAGAAATTTGTGGGTGACTTGGCGCAGACTAGAAGCGAAATTTTGAAATTTTTAAAAGAGTAAAATTTAGTTTGGTTAAATTATCTAGGTGGTAAATTTAATTTAGTAGAGGCGAACAGCTCCAAAAGAAGCCGTTCGATAAATTTATATAGGCATAACCCTGATTTTAGGGCTTAGGCTCTCTTGTAAGACATTTTCTATCGCATAAAGCGTGCCAGTAGAGCCGCTTGAACAGCCTGAGCAAGCGCCAAGATAGCGGATATAAACGTCGATATTTTCGCCGTTATCGTTTCTGATGTCTATGATCTCTAAATTTCCGCCATCCATCATAAGCATCGGGCGGATCTCTTTATCGATGATCGATTCGATCGCTTTTAGCTGCCCAACCATCGTCATGCTCTCAAAGCTAACGTCGCTAAGTGTGTTGTTTGCTTGAGCGTTGGCCTGAGCCTCAAGCCTTTCTTGCTCCATCTCAGCCCTAGTATCGCGCAAGATATCAACAAGGTAGTAGTCCTTTTTCTCATGTCCGCCAGGTCTTACGCATGATTTACAAAATGCCCCAGCTTTGGTGTACTGCGTGATCTCCTCAACCGTGTGAAGGTCGTTTAGCCTTATCACCTCTTTGATCGTGCCAAGGCTCACCCTAGCGCACTCGCAAACGATGATCTCATCTTCAAAGTGCTCCGGGTCTATGCCCTTGTAGCTTGCCGCAGCTGCCTTGATGACGTCATATGCCATAACTGAGCAGTGCATCTTTTGAGGTGGCACAGCTGGGGTGTCTGGGTTGTCACGCATAGCTCTTTCGACATCTAAATTTGTTATCTTGACCGCTTCATCGACAGTTTTACCGATGCAAAGCTCAGCCATCGTATCAGAGCTAGCTATAGCCGTGCCACAGCCAAAGCTCTTAAATTTAGCGTCTATTATCTTGTCAGTTTTCTCATCAACGAGCCAGTAAAGCCTAACCGCGTCGCCGCAGCTCTCTGCGCCAAAGTCAGCGATGATAAGTTTTGCGTTTGCTTTTTTGGCGTCCTCTTCGGTTAGCTCGCCCATGAATTTAGGATTGTTCATCCTATCTTGCACTACCTTTGAGTATTCATCCCAGATAGAGCCGCCGATTAAGTTATTTTTTGCCATGTTTTTCCTTTAAATTTTATAATCCACTCTTATGCCACTCTGGGGCGTATGCAAATGTGCTTGAGATGCCTCTTAGTCTATTTACAGCCTTTGTTATTTGCTCGATCGCATAGTCGATCTCTTCTTCTGTGTTAAACCTTGAAAGAGATAGTCTAAGTGCTGTGTGAGCTAGCTCTTTGTCAGCGCCGATCGCTTCCATTATAGGGTTGCTCTCAAGCGTCTCGCTCGCACAGGCAGAGCCAGTAGATGCGGCTATGCCAGCTCTGTTTAGATCCCAAAGCATCGCCTCGCCCTCGACACCTTTGATAGATGCTAGGATGGTGTTTGGCACGCGCTGCTCTTTTTCACCAACGACGCTAACATCAGGAATTTGTAACAGTGCATCTTCAAGCTTGTCACGCAAGCGACGAACGTGTGAGTGCTCGTAATCCATAAATTTATTTGCTAGTTCAAGCGCCTTGCCCATGCCAACGATGCCAGGAACATCGAGCGTACCGCTTCTGCGTCCGCCCATGTGCTCGCCGCCGTGAAGTAAGCTACTTAGTGGCATGCTATTTTTTATAAATAACGCTCCAACGCCCTTTGGCCCATGAAATTTATGTGCTGAAAAGCTTAGAAAATCAACGTCTAGGTCTTGAACGTCTATCTTTATCTTGCCAACTGCTTGCACGGCATCAGTGTGAAATAAAGCGCCGTATTCGTGGGCAACTCTGGCAAGCTCTTTTATAGGAAAGATCATGCCAGTTTCATTGTTTGCGCTCATAATGGCAACGAGTGCGACATTTTCGTCCATAACGGCTCTTAGCTGATCTGGAGTGACGATGCCGTCGCTATTTACGTCTAAAACTGTAAGATCCACGCCATATTTTTCTAGAAATTTGCAAGTTGCCAATATAGCTGGATGCTCGACCGCGGTTGTTATGATGCGTTTTTTCTCGCCAGTTGCGATCTTATCAAAGTAGATGCCTTTTACAACCCAGTTATTGCTCTCGGTTGCACATGATGTAACGACGATGTCGTCGCTATCTTTTGCATTTAGTCCGGCGTAGAGCTGATCTAGCGCTGTTCTTAGTGCTGGGTGGGTCTCTGAGCCAAATTTGTGAAGTGAGTTTGGATTGCCATACTTTTCGCAAAAAAATGGCTTCATAAGTTCAAAAGCCTCTGGATCAACCATCGTTGTGGCGTTATTGTCTAAATATACTCTCAAATTTAAAACCTTAATTCGGATAAAAAATATCCCTTTTATTTTTGATGGGATATTATAACAAAAAAGTTAAAAGCAAGTTTAAAAAATAGCTTTAGTTTTTTCAATATTTGGCTCATTTTGATAGTAAAATATATTGAAATTCTTTATCAATATTTGACAGATACGCCATTCGCGAAATTTTGCTTAAAAAAGCCTATTTTACTCTTAATATTAATTTTTTTTCTTAAGGATTGAAATGTTTTATAAATTATAGAAATCATAACAAAAAAGGATTTGTTACTTTGGTGATTAGCTTAGAGCGCAAAAATATTTTTTCATAGAAAAAATACTAAATTTTTTGATGTGATACATAAAAACTACAAGAAAAAATTTGAATATTGAATAATGTTAACATTATAAAATACTCTAAAACTTTACCTTTACAATATTTTGTAATGTCACACTTTTTTGCTAAACTTACCCGTTTTTAAATTTACCTAAAAGGGAAGAGATGAAAAAATATTTAGCTGAGTTTTTTGGCACATTTTGGTTAGTTTTTGGAGGTTGCGGTAGTGCGATATTTGCTGCGGCTTTTCCAGAGCTTGGTATTGGCTTTGTAGGTGTTGCGTTTGCTTTTGGCCTTACTGTTCTTACGATGGCTTATGCAGTTGGTCACATCAGTGGCGGTCACTTCAACCCAGCTGTCTCAGTTGGCTTGCTAGTTGGCGGAAGATTTGATAAAAAAGATTTCGTGCCTTACGTCATCGCACAAGTTATCGGAGCGATCGCAGCTGCTGCTGTGCTATATCTTATCGCTTCAGGCAAAGCTGGATTTGACGCTACTGCAAGCGGTTTTGCTAGCAATGGATACGGCGAGCACTCACCAAATGGCTACAGCCTAGTCTCAGCACTAGTTGCAGAGATAGTTTTAACTGCGTTTTTCCTTATCATCATCCTAGGTGCGACTGATGAGCGTGCACCAAAAGGCTTTGCGCCGATCGCTATTGGCCTTGGTTTGACACTTATCCACCTTATCTCGATACCTATCACAAACACATCAGTTAATCCAGCTCGTTCAACTGGTGTTGCGATATTTCAAGGCACTTGGGCGCTAGAGCAGCTTTGGCTTTTCTGGGTTGCGCCTATCGTTGGAGCTATCATCGGAGCTATCATCTATAAAATTATAGGCTGCACATGCGGCTGCAAAAGCGCAAAATAATCAAATTTTATACTTCAAAGGGCGACTTCGCCCTTTTTACTCTTTGAAATTTAAATAAGTAAAAAGAAATTTATAAGATATTTTGAGGGATCATCTAAGAAATTTAATTCTTAGATGAAAAAGAGATTTTAGGCCTTTTTTGTCATCGCCCTAATAGGTATGACAAATATCGCTGCAATAAGGTAAAAAACGATACCAAAAACAGCTGCCATCATAAATATCTCGCCGATATCATAAAAGCTTGACTCAAGCCTAATAGTATCCACGTAATTTATCGCAAACCATAATGCCACGCCAAGAGCGATAGCAAAAACAAAAAATCCCCAAGAAAATAAGAAATTTAAAATCTTAGTCATCAACTTTTCTCCTTTTTGAGTTTTATTTATCTACTTTAAATCCGCCACCAAGTGCTCTATAAACTTCAACCGCACTATCTACTTCGTCAAGCTTTGCTGATACCTCTTGAAGCCTGGCTGAGAGTAAATTTCTCTGTGAATCAAGAAGCTCTAAGTGTCCGATATAGCCAGCGTCATATTGCTCTTTGGCGAGCGAATAAATTTTTTGTTGCGATTGTAGCAAATTTTTCACCTGATCCAAAGAGAGCTTCGCATTTTGCCTTGAGATAAGGGCATCTCTAACCTCGCCAAGGGCAGTTTTTACAACGCCTTCATAGGTGATGGCTGAGATCTGCTCGTTTGTCTCGGCGATGCGGACGTTGTTTTTTGTCTTGCCGTAGTCAAAGATCTTTTGTGACAAGCTAGCGCCAAGGCTCCAAACATTCGCGCTGTTTATAAAAATTCTACTAAAGTCTTCACTCGCAAAGCCAAAAAGTCCAGTAAGTGAGATCGTAGGAAAATAATCAGCCTTTGCCACACCTACAAGCGCATTTGTCGCCTTTAGATCAGCTAGCGCCTTTGCTACGTCGCTTCTTCTAAGCAAAACATCAGAGCTAATGCCAGCGCTTATCTCAGGTGAGTTTGGTAAATTTTGCGCACTTGCAACTGCGCCTTTTAAAATTTCATCATTGCCCTTGCCTGTGAGGATAGCAAGCGAAGTAAGTGCTTGAGATTTTGAGTTTAGTATTGAAATGAGGTTCGTTTTTGCACTCTCAACAGCAGCCTTGCTTTGCAGGTAGGTCATCTCATCTATGCCGCCAAGATCAAGCTGAGTCTTACGAAGTGCAAGTGTCGCTTCGTAGGTTTTTAGCGTCTCTTTTAGCACCGCTTCTTGCATATTTAGTGAGACTAGTGCAAAGTAGCTCTTTGCCACACTTGAGCTGATGCTTAGTCTTGAGCTATCGTAGTCAAATTTGCTCGCATTTAGGCTCTCGCTTGCTGCAAGCACGCTGTTTCTTACTCTGCCCCAAAGATCTAGCTCATAGTTAAGGCCTAAATTTATCTCATAGCTTCTTGTAGTTGTTTGAGGTGTGTGTGTGGCAGTCATTGCACTATTTCTAGCTCTTGTGCCACCTCCATTTAAATTTACCGCAGGTAGCAAGCTAGCCTCAGCAACGCCAAGGCTCGCCTTTGCTTTTTCTAAATTTAAATATGCGATGCGTAAATTTGTATTTTTCTCAAGCGCGCTTTCAACGAGAGAATTTAAATTTTCATCGTGAAATTCTTTCCACCAAAGATCTCTTATATCGCTTGTCTCGTAAGTATATGTTGAGGTGAAATTTGTATCCACATTTGGCATATCTGGACGAAATGAGCAACCAGCCAAAAATGTCGCTGTTATAAGTATAAACGCCTTATTTTTCATCTTTTTTTGCTCCCTTTTTCCAGTATTTTTCATTTAAATTTTCAAGCAAATAGTAAAACAACGGCACGAAAAATATCGCTATCGTTGTTGATGCGATCATACCGCCAACTACGCCAGTTCCTAGGGAGTGGCGAGATGCAGCGCCAGCACCTGTGCTTATAACCATCGGAAAAACGCCAAGCGTAAATGCGATAGATGTCATTACGATAGGTCTAAAGCGAAGTTTGGCCGCATTTATCGCTGAGTCAAATATGCTCTTTCCGCTTTCACGCTCTTGCATAGCAAATTCCACGATCAAGATGGCGTTTTTGGCCGCTAGACCGATAAGCAGCAAGAGTCCGATCTCAAAGTAGATATCGTTTGTTAGCCCTCTTATCCAAACAGCTAACAACGAGCCAAATACCGCAAACGGCACGGCTGTGATAACTGCAAGTGGTATGAGCCATCTTTCGTACTGAGCGGCAAGGATCAAGAAAACGAAGATCATACCAAAGATAAAGGCGACCGTGCCTGTTCCTTGAGAATTTACCTCTTGATACGCCGTTCCAGCCCAGCTTATGGCGTACTCATCGCTACTTAGCGTATCATTTACGACCTCTTGGATCGCTCTTATCGCATCGCCTGATGTGTAGCCAGTTTTTGGATCGCCCATGATCTTAGCTGCTGGAAAGAGGTTAAATCTATCAACGATATCAGGTCCGATCGACCTTGTAAGCGTCGCTACTGAATTTAATGGCACCATGCCGCCATCATTTGAGCGGACAAAAATTTTCCTTAGATCCTCAGGGTTGTTTCTAAAGTTATCGCTCGCCCTTGCATATACGCGGTATGATTTGCCCGCAAGGTTGAAGTCGTTTATATAGTATGAGCCAAAAGTAGCAGCTATGGTGCTAAAAATTTCACTCTCGCTTACGCCAAACAGCTTTGCTTTTTCTTTATCAACTGTTATCTTAAACTGGCGGTAGTTTGTTTCAAGCGTAGTTCTAACGTTTGTTAGCTCAGGTCTTGCATTTGCAGCCGCAGTTACCTTTCTAGCGTCTGCTTCTATCTCGTTGTAGCTCTTGCCACTCTTATTTTGTAGATACATCTCAAAGCCACCAGTCATTGATAAGCCCATGATAGGTGGCACATTTACGATAAAGGTCATTGAGTTTTTAGAGCCCCAAAGCATGCCATTAAACTGACCTACTAAGGCATCTGCGCTATCTGCTGCACCTTTTCTCTCACTCCAGTCTTTTAGCTTGATAAAGCTAATGGCTGAGTTTTCTCTAAGAGAGCTAGCGAGCATATCATAACCAGCAAAGCCCATGGCAAATTCGACATTTGGATTACTCAAAATGGCGTTACTGATAGATTTTACCTCTTCTTTAGTCTTTAGCATATTTGTTGAAGGTGGAAGTGAGGTGATAACCATCAAAGCACCCTTGTCCTCTGAGGGCACAAGCCCTTTTGGCACCTTTTGAAATAGGCCATACGTTGCAAATCCCATTATACCAATGACTATAAAGCTAATAATGACGTGTTTTAAAATTTTTGCTACACCTGCCGTAAAGAGCCTAGTGCTAAAGTCAAAAAAGTCGTTAAATTTCTGAACGATCCAAAATGGCTTACTCTCTTGCCTTTTAAGCATAACCGCACAAAGTGCTGGCGTAAGAGTAAGAGCGACGAAGCCCGAGATACAAACAGCAATAACAAGTGTTAGCGCAAACTGCTTTTGTATAACGCCAACAAAGCCCTCCATAAATGAGACCGGCACGAAAACCGCACTAAGCACGAGCACGATAGAGATGACCGGAGTTTGCACCTCCTCCATCGCCTTAAACGTGGCGTCTTTTACGCTTATGTTTTTATCTTCGTGCAAAATTCTCTCGACATTTTCTATAACGATGATGGCATCATCCACAACGATACCGATGGCTAGGATCAGGGCAAAAAGTGTGATCAAATTTATACTAAAACCCATAACGTAAAGCCCGCCAAATGTGCCTATGATAGATACTGGCACGGCAAGCATTGGTATGATGGTGGCTCTAAAGCTCTTTAAGAAGAAGTACATTACGATAAGAACGAGCACCATCGCCTCGATAAAAGTTTTTATAACCTCATCTATTGAAACGGTGATAAATTCGGTTGGGTTGTAGGCTATGGTGTGCTCTAGACCAACTGGGTAGGTTTTCTTTAGCTCTTCAAGCTTTGCGGCAACTGCCTCTGCAGTTGCTAGTGCGTTTGCATCGTTTTGCAAAAATAGTAAAAGTGGCACTGCTGGTTTGCCATTTAGCATAGCTTCAGATGCGTAGCTAGCAGCTCCAAGCTCAACTGTGGCGACCTCTTTTAGCTTGACAACGCTGCCGTCTTCACTCTTTATCAAAATTTCGCCAAACTGCTTTGGATCTTTAAAACGTCCCTCAGAAACGACAGAATAAACATAAGGATTTTCGCCCTTTGATGGCTGCTCGCCGATCTTACCAGCGGCGTATTGTGAGTTTTGGATTTTGACCTGAGAGATTACGTCGCTTGGAGTTAGCTTAAACTGAGCAAGTCTGTCTGGCTTTAGCCAAATTCTCATCGAGTACTCTTTGTTACCAATGAGTGCCGTATCGCCGATACCATTTACCCTTTTGATCTCGTCAGCGATGTTTAAATTTACATAGTTATATAGCTCAACTTGGTTCATATTTGGATTTGTAAAGCCAACTACTTGAAGGATAGAGCTACTTCTTTCACGCACCGTTACGCCCATATCTTGCACCTCTTGAGGTAGCCTTGAAAGAGCAGCTTGGACGCGGTTATTTACATCTATCGTAGCTTGTTTTGATGATGAACCGATCTTAAAATATACGCTTATATTCATCGTACCAGCAGAGCTTGATGTGCTTTGCATATAAATCATATTTTCAACGCCGTTTATCTGATCTTCGATCGCACTTGCGACTGAGTCGGCGATAGTCTGCGCGTCAGCACCGCTATATGTCGCGCTTACAGAGACAGTAGGCGGAGTAAGACTTGGATACTCCTCTATCGGAAGCCCTTTGATACCCATAAGACCTGCTATAACTATGATGATAGATATAACAGTTGCAAATATCGGGCGGTTTATGAAAAATTTTGAAAACATCTATCTGCCTTTACTTGCTTTTTGTAGCGTTTGCATCTTTGCCATTTATAAATTCCGCACTTAGGTCTTTATCAGTTTCAACTGGTGCGCCAACTCCGATTTTAAGGAAGTTATTAACTATTATCTTATCTCCCTCTTCAAGACCCTCAGTCACTACGACCATATCTTTTGTTTGGTAGCTAGTTTTTACATTTTTCTGGCTTACTTTGCCATCTTTTACGACTAAAACATAAGTGTTTGTAGCATTTTGTTGAAGGGCAACTTGCGGGATATTAAAGGCATTTTTTTGCACAAAGCCACTCATTGTTACATGGCCAAACGCACCTGGTAAAATTTTGCCCTCTTTGTTATCAAAGCTAGCCTTTGCCAAAACGCTGCCGGTCGCTGTATTTACAACATTATCTATAAATGTCACTTTGCCGGTGAAGTCTTCATTGTTTAAACTTAAGACAGCCTCGCTATTTAGTTGCTGCCAAGCGCCACTATCTAAATTTGCCTTTCTACTTAGGTTATCCACATCTGCGATGTGAAAGTCAGCCTCGATCGGATTTATCTTCGTTAGTCTTACAAGCTGGGTTTGGCTTGCTACTACAAGTGAGCCAACGTCTATTTTATTATCGCCCACTACGCCGTCAAATGGAGCTGTGATAGTTGTATAGCCAAGGTCGATCTTGGCACTTTTTAAATTTGCTTTTGCACTTACTAAATTTGCATTTGCTGTGTCGTAAGTTGCGACTGCTGCATCGTAGTCTTTTTGTGAGACTGCATTTTTCTTATAGAGGGCAGAAATTCTTTTAAATTCAGTCTGGGCATTTTTTAAATTTGCATTTGCCACGCCAACAGCTGCGTCAAGCGAGTCAAAGCTAGCCTCGTATTTTTCTGGATCTATCAAAAATAGCTTATCTCCAGCCTTTACCTTATCGCCTGGCTTAAAAAACTGCTTTATGATCGTGCCGCTAACCTTTGGATAGATGATGACATCTTGGGGGCTAGTAACCGTGGCTGTGTAGTCAAAGCTAATAGGCACATCTGTTTTTTGTGCAACGAAAATATCAACGTGAGATGGTGGCATTTGTTGGCCTGCAGCAGCCTTTTTGTCGCCACTTTCAAAGCAGCCAGAAAATAAAAAAACGGCAGCTGAAAGCACAAGAATACTTTTTAAATTCAACATAAAAACCTCTCTTAATATTAAATTTTTAATCCCAACTTTAGTTTTGTAATACTAATTACAAAATTTTAAAAGTTTCTGACTATAACCAAAAATAAATTAAAAGTCAATTTTATTTTTTGGTTATTCCATTTAAAAATAGCTCAGCGCACAAGGCAACGTGCTCTTCACACTCTTTTTTGCTCAGCTTTGGCTCTTCATTTAGCATAAGCGAGTAATAATATATGCCAATCACATTTTGTATAAAACTTTTTGCAATAAATTCGGCTGGAAATTTTCTATCAAGTTTGGCTTTTATCTCATCTCTTTCAAAGAAATTTATAAGCACAAGGTCGATCTTATTTAAAATTTGATCTAAAAATACCCTGCCAAGCATGCCACCATTTTTAGGACTTTCGCTCATCATTATCCTGCCAAGCGAGATATTTTTCTTGGTGCAGATGATAGAAAAGACAATGGTTGCAAATTTGGTTAAAAACTCCTCCAAGCTGTGAGAAATTTTAAGATCTATCTTCTCATCGATCTCTTTTATCATGTTATCCATCTCTTGCTCGATGATCGCTTGAAAAAGCCCCTCTTTGCTCTCAAAAAATGTGTAAATGCTAGCAAGCGAGCCGCCACTTATCGCCACGATGTCGCTAAGGCTCGTCTTTTCGTAGCCATTTTTTAAGAATAGATCAAGCGCTGTTTTTACGATGAGTTCGTATCTTTTTTTGCCTTTTTCTGAGATCGCCATTTTACTTCCCGCTAAATTTTTGCCATTTTATCATCTTTTAGGATAGATAAAAGTGCTCTGTCTTTGCACGCTGATAGTTGGCTCGTCAGTGGCGTAAGCTTTTATATTTATATGTTTTAAAAGATCTTTTTCGCCAGTGTTTTCATTTTTTGATTTTAGCGTGACGATAACCTTTTGTTTTGCACCAGCTTTTAGTGTAAACGGCTTACTCGGACGCGAAATTTCTATACTTTTATCATCTATCTCAAAGAAAAATGTATGCTCTTTATTTTGGGTGTTTTGCACTAAAAATACATAAGAATTTTCAACTTCATTTTGCTCTAAAACCTTATAAAGCTCACTCGTTCTATTTATATTTAAAAGCATGCTCTCTTTTTTGCCACTCATCAGCGCTGCAGCTATCAAAACGACGCATAAAATGACAAGATAAGCAACCGTTCTAAACCTAAAAATTTTCACCTTTTTATTTTCATTTTGGGAATTTATACTTCTCCATTCAATCAGCGAGCTTTCGTTAAAATGCCCCATCACTTTAGCGCACGCGTCACTACACTCAAGGCAGTTTATGCACTCAAGCTGCATACCTTTTCTTATATCTATATGCGTTGGACATATCCTCACGCATGCCTCGCAGCCCGTGCAAAGTGCGCCATCTTCTTTTGGTTTTTTAAATTTCTCCCGACCATCATATATGACGCCACCTCGTTTTTGGTTGTAGATAACTTGGATCGTGTCGCTATCAAACATAACTGACTGCACCCTCGCATACGGGCAGACGTAGACGCAAAAATTCTCTTTTAAAATGACCACGTCATAGACTAACCAAGCGGCTATGCTAAGCCAAAATGCAAGTAAAATTTTATGTTCGCTTGGCTCGCTTATATAGGCTAAAAACTCAAATGGCGGTACAAAAAACCACATAAAATTTGCAGCTATGACAAGTGCTAAAACAGACCAAATTCCAACTGCTAATGCACGCTTAAAAATTTGACCTTGTGGCTCATTTTGTTTGTTTTGGATATTTTTTCTGATCTTTAAAAATTTAGTCTGCAAAAGGTCACGAAAGAGCGCTCTAAAGATGGTCTGCGGACAGCTCCAACCACACCAAACACGCCCTGCAAGCGTCGTTAAGAAAAATATAGTCAAAAACAAAGTGATAAACAAAAACGGCATCAAATATAGCTCTTGCATATCAAATTTTGTAAAAAATAGATCGACCCTGCTCTTATCAAAGCTTAGCAAAAATAGCTGCGCGTCATTTATCCTGATAAATGGCAAAATAAAGACAACAAGCGTGATACAGGCAAAAAAAATGTAACGCCTTTTGGCGTAGCTAAAGTGAATATCCTTTGACATAAGCGACCTTTTTTGAAATTTTAAGATTATAAATTTTGGGTTATTAAAAAAGTATTAAATATTTTAAATTTGCCTAAAAGCTTAAATTTATGAAAGTTAAACTATACTCACGGCTTATTTTAATCTGAAAGGTGGTGAGGACGTTGCCTGGTATTAAGGTACATCCTAACGAGTCATTTGACGAGGGTTACAGAAAGTTTAAAAAACAAACTGACCGTAACTTAGTCGTAACTGAAGCAAGAGCTAGACGCTTCTTTGAGCCTAAAACTGAGATCCGCAAGAAACAAAAAATTGCAGCTCGCAAAAAAATGCTTAAACGTCTTTATATGCTTAGACGCTACGAGTCAAGACTCTAAAACCAAGACAAAGAGGGCCCCGCTCTCTTTGTTTAACTCTTCTTTTAGCCTTATTTCTTTATAATCAAAGCAATTTTTTTATTTTATTTTAAACGGAAATCTGATGCAAAAGCTAGCTGTAAATGAAGCTGCAGAAATTTTAGGCATAACAAAAGAAGCAGTCTATAATAGAATACGCCGAGGCTCTTTAAAGACAGTCATTGAAAATGGCACTAAATTTGTCATCCTTGATGAGGAGCCAAGTGGCGAAAAACACATAAAATCAGCCCCAAAAAGCACAAAAACTAAATCCCAAAACGACGAGTTTGTAAGCTATTTGTTAAATGAGCTAAATGAGCTAAAGAGTTTAAATTTAAATTTGCAAGCCGACAAGGAGAGGCTTTTTAAAGAAAAAGAGCAGATGCTCATCGAGCGAAAAAATGAAATTTTGCAAATTTACAAGGACAGAGATGAGAAGCTCATGCAGTTTCTAAATGCCATGCAAAGGCCACTTTTAGCGCCTAAAAATGAAAGCGCATCAAGCGAAGTGGCGATAGATGCGCAGATAGAGGACGAGTCAAAATGGGTAAATTTAAGCGAATATCTAAAGGAGTTAAATTTAAAACCAAAAGCGACAAAAAAGATCAGTGAAAAGATAATAAAAGCGATACATCACTCCAAATTTATCAAATTTAAACGCGGCGTGATACTTGTTAGAAGACATAAAAATTTAAAAGAGTTGATAGGAGAGATATGAAACACATTAAAAAAATAGCTACTTATGCTGCGGTTGGGGGATTTGGTGCCATTATCATGGCTGGCCTTGCGGGCTGCGGAAGCGACAATGGCGGTAACGAAAATGCACTAAATGAAGTTGCGCAAAAAAACGGCGCCTTTGTCATCATCGAAGAGAGCGCACCTGGCGTTTATAAAATTTTAGAAGAGTATCCAAGCACCGAAACTAGGGTCGTTTTAAAAGATATAAACGGCACTGAGCGCGTGCTAAGTAAAGATGAGATCGATAAACTTCTAGCTCAAGCAAACGCAAAGATCGATAACAACACTTCAAATTTGACAAGAACTAGCGACGCACAGCTAAGTAGCGGCGGACTAAGCCTTGGTGAGACGATCCTTGCCTCAGCAGCAGGCGCGATACTTGGCAGCTGGATAGGCAGTAAGCTCTTTGGCAATCAAAATTTCCAAGCAAACCGCCAAAGCACATATAAAAATCCAAGTGCCTACACAAGAAGTGTGGATAGCTTTAATAAGCAAAAGGTGGCAAATTCTGCTGCAAGAAGCAGTGGTGGTAAGAGTGGATTTTTCGGTGGTGGCTCAAAGTCAAGCTCTAGCTCATCAAGTTTTGGAGGCTGAAAATGATAAATTTAAGAAAAATCACCCCGTTAAACAACGAATTTATGGAGAAAATCGGCTTTGCGTGGCACACAGATAACGACAACAGCTCATATATCGCTGATGAGATCGTGCAAGTAAGCGAAAAAGAGGCAAATGCCTACTTCGAAGCGGCAAATGAGCTATATGATATGTATGTAAATGCCGCTCAGCACGTGATCGACAATAATCTTTTTCACGAGATAGGCATACCATTTAACCTTGTTGATAGTATCAAAAATAGCTGGGAAAATGACGTGCACTGGCACCTTTATGGCAGGTTTGATCTAGCGGGCGGACTTGATGGTAAGCCTATAAAGCTGATCGAGTTTAACGCCGACACGCCAACGGCAGTCTTTGAGACGGCGATCATCCAGTGGGCGATGCTAAAGCTAAATCACATGGACGAAGCAGCCCAGTTTAACGACCTTTACGAGTCGCTAAAGCAAAATTTCAAGCGCCTTGTCACACTTGGCGATGATGATGTGGATTTTGATGAGCTTTACGAGGGCTGGGGGATACTATTTAGCAGTATCGCAGGCAGCATAGAGGACGAGCAGACCGTGAAACTCTTACAATACATCGCAAAAGAGGCTGGCTTTGAAACAGACTTTGCTTACGTCGATGAGGTAGTTTTTAACGATGATGAGGGCATTTTTAAAGGCGATGAAAATTTCGAGTATTGGTTCAAGCTTGTGCCTTGGGAGAGTATAGCGATCGATGAGGGCGAGCTAGCTCTCATACTTTCAAACATCATCAAAAACCAAAAAGCTATCATCATAAACCCTGCCTACACGCTACTTTTCCAAAGCAAGGGAATTTTAAAAATCCTTTGGGATCTCTATCCAAATCACCCACTTTTGCTTGAGACCTCAAATGAGCCACTAAAAGGCAAAAAATATGTGAAAAAGCCGCTTTTTGGTAGAGAAGGTGCAAACGTCTCTATACACGACGAAAACGGCGCACAAATAGCAAACAACGACGGCGAATACGACTCAAACAAGGCTATCTATCAAGAATTTTATGAATTCAACCAAGACGAAAGAGGCGAGAGTTACCAAGCTGGCGTATTTTACGCTTATGAAGCGTGCGCGCTTGGATATAGAAAGGGCGGCAAAATTTTAGATAACTACTCTAAATTTGTAGGACATTTTATTAAGGATTAAAGATGAAAATAGTTTGTTTAGACGCAGCAACGCTGGGCGAGAATGTTAATCTTAGTGTTTTTAAGAAATTTGGCGAGTTTATCAGCTACCAAAAAACCAAAAATGAAGAGGTTGTGGAGCGTCTAAAAGGCGTTGATGTCGTCATCACAAACAAAGTAGTCATTGACAAAGCCATGATGGATGCGACAAATTTAAAGCTTATCTGCATAAGTGCAACTGGCATGAATAACGTAGATCTAGAGCATGCAAAAGCTAAAAACATAGCTGTAAAAAACGTCGCTGGCTACTCAACCGCAAGCGTCGTGCAGCACACATTTGCCTTGCTTTTTGAGCTGACAAATCGCACCAAATTTTATGATGAATACGTAAAAAGTGGCGAGTGGGTGAAGAGTGAAATTTTCACCTATCTTGGCGCAGATATCAGCGAGATCGCAGGCAAAGAATTTGGCATCATCGGACTTGGCGAGATAGGGCGCGGCGTGGCGACAGTGGCACGTGCATTTGGCGCAAACGTGAGCTACTACTCGACAAGCGGAGCAAATAAAAATAGCGAATTTAAGCAAAAAAGCTTAGACGAGCTACTAAGAAGCAGCGACATAATCAGCATCCACGCACCGCTAAATGAAAAGACTAGAAATTTACTAGGTGCAAACGAGATAAACTTGCTAAAAGATGAGGCGATAGTGCTAAATTTAGGACGTGGCGGCATAGTGAACGAGGCAGCGATGGCAAGGGCGATAGATGAGAGAAATTTACGCTTTGGCACCGATGTTTTAGAGAGCGAGCCAATGAGTGAAAATAGCCCATTTTTAAAGGTAAAAAATAGAGCAAATTTAGTGATCACGCCGCACGTGGCATGGGGCAGCTTGGAGGCTAGAAAACGGCTAATCTCACTGATAGTTAAAAATGTAGAAGAATTTATAAAAGGATAGAAAATGGCAACCGAGCATAGCTTTGATATAAGTGCCGAGGTCGATATGATGGAGGTTAAAAACGCTCTTGAGACGGCGAAAAAAGAGATCGCTGCGAGGTATGATTTTAAGGGGCTGGCAGCCGAGGTAGAGCTAAATGAAAAAGAGAAATTTATAACGCTTCTAAGCTCTAGCGACAACAAGATTGACGCGCTAAAAGATATAGTGATCTCAAAACTCATCAAGCGCAATATCCCGCCAGTTGCGATCACCGAGACAAAAAGAGAACCAGCGAGTGGGGGAAATTTAAAGGCGACGCTAAAGCTAAATGACACGCTTGATGGCGAAAACTCAAAAAAGATCACCAAAGCGATCAAAGACTCAAAGATCAAGGTGAGCGCGCAGATCAGAGGCGAAGAGATCAGAGTGACAAGCAAAAGCATAGATGATCTGCAGGAGTGTATAAAGCTGGTGAGGGGGTTAAATTTGGAGCTTCCAATCAGTTTTAGAAATTTAAAATAGCGCCTCATATCGTGAGCGCCTTTAAATGAGCTAGAAAAACTTTCGCTCCGCAGGCTATATGCCTAGCGCACGCTTATTTTTTCGTCGCAACATTTAAATTCATCTCACGATATTTTTGTTTAAATTTAGTAAGTTGCTAAGCTAAATTTTTGAAATCGCCTAGCCTAATTTTGCGAAACTGCTGCTTGTTTTTTCATTTAAAATTTGGCATTTTTTGCAAATTTACACTTAAATTTATTTCACTAAGGACAAAAAATGGGCTTTTTTAAGAAAATTTTCGGCAAGCAAAAGGGTCTTGGCGAGCAAATGCCGATCTATTTTGTAAGTAGCGACGAAGACTACATGCAGCGCGCATTTGAGCAAGCTCGTGAGAGCTTTAGATATTTTTGGCGTGAGCTTTACTGGGAGCGCCGCAGGATCGTGTCAGCACTTGACTATGCGATGGTAAAAATTTGCTTTCTTGACACCATAAATGGCGAAGAGGTGGGCGAGCATATGTGGATAAACGACGTGGAATTTGACGGCGAAACGATATATGGCACGCTTGTAAATGAGCCTGACACCGTGCAAAACGTGAAAGTTGGCGATCAAGTAAGCGCAAAGATAGATGAGATGAGCGACTGGCTCTTTGCCATTGGCGGGCGCGCATACGGCGGATTTAGCGTGCAGGCGATGCGTTCACGCATGCAAAAAGATGAGCTAGACGAGCATGACGCAGCTTGGGGGCTTGATTTTGGCGATTATAACGATATTTTGGTAGTTTTCGAGCAAAAAGAGCATCCAGAAAATTTGATAGAGCATCCGATGAGCAAAAATATGCGTGATCAGGTTGAAAAATATATCAAAGAGCACCCTGGCATGGTCACGGATGCTGATGAATTTGGCTATACGCAGCTTCACCACGAGGCGATCGCTGGAAATTTAAACATAGTAAATCTTTTACTAGAAAACGGCGCTGATAAAAATGCCCGCACGAAAAGCGGCAAAACAGCAGCTGAATTTGCTGAAAATTTGGGCTGGAGCGAAATCGCAAAGGTGCTCAGGTAGTTAAATTTTTAAATTTAAATAGGTAGGTGAAATTTGAATTTTCAAGATATTTTTAACGAAAAAGACGAAAGCGTTAAAAACGCTAAAAATTTGTAAATTTCTTAAAGGCAAATTTTTCAAGCTGCGAGATAAGAAGCAGCAAACAAGTGTGTTTGATCGCACTTTTAAATAAAGAAAACGACCTTTTTGATAGGCTAAATAGGACAAATTTTGCTGAAGTTTCAAAAAGGCTTGGCGAGATAAAAGAGCAGATCACTCTTGTTATTTTGGATATCAAAGATGAGATCACAAAAGACTTTGATGAAAAAAACTATGAAATTTATAAAAGGGCGCTCTAAGGAGTGTCAGAGGAGCTTGAAAAGGTCAAAAATGAGCTACTTTTAAACTCGTTTTTAGAGAGCCATTTGGGCGAGTACTCGGCAAATTTAAAGGCAAATTTTATAAAAGAGTGTATTTTTTTTATTCAAACACTCAAATTTCATCGTGCCTATCATCAGCGCGCTTTGCTACTTTTTATATTTTGGCTTTGAGATTGGGTATTTTCCGAGTTTAGATAGCTCACAGATGATATTTACGGGCATTTTGCTCTTTTGTGCGACTGCATTTGTCACCGTTTTTGAGATATTGCTACTCGTTTTTGTCTCATTTTTGTACCAAAACGACGATAAAAAGTATAAATTTAAAAAGCCAAAATTTCTATTTTTTTATAACTCAAATTTCATCTACATTTTAACGCTCGTCTCCTTTGCTATTTTGGCCTTTGCAGCTCTCAAGCTAAACTACGGCTTGGGCGCTATTTTATCGCTATTTTTGCTATCTTACACTGGGGTAAATTTAGCAGTTTTCTTTAAAGATAGACCAAATTTAATCATCTATCTTTTATCGCTTACCATGCTTTTGCTCTTTATTTTTTCGGTCGTTATCTTAAAAAACGGCGGATTCTTAGCACTTTGGATGCTGTTTTGCTCGTTTATGCTCTCTTTAATGCTGGGCGTTTCGAGCATTAAAGAGACAAGGGATTTTTCATTTGTGTTTTACGCCACGCTCTTGATTATAATCCTTTCAAATTCCATCTTTTTTATCAAATACGCGGCGCAAAAATTTAACATAGGCGATGTGGATTATAAATTTTTACTTGTAGATAAAAGTGCGTTAAAGGCGCTATCAAGCTCACTTTGTGAGGTAAAAGACAAAGAGCAAATGCCTTGAGGTAGATGAGAAAGCAGTTAAAATTTATGGCATAAAGTCGCTTTGCAATATCGGTAAATTTTACTATCTGCAGGCAAAAGACGGAGTGAAATTTGAGCTTGATGCAAGCAAGGTCATTTCAAGGGCTAAAGAGTAAGTAGGCTAAGCTTAAATTTATAGAGCAAAAGCGAGCTAGATATGTAAAAATCGCAGGTTTATAAAAATAGAAAATTTAAAAATAATTGCATTTTTTACTCAAAATTTACGTTAGTACAAGGCTAAATTTATTAAAATTTGGCTATCCTAATGGATTAAATTAAAATTAACTTATTTAAGGCGATTAATTATGATATTTAAAAATATTGTTGAGAGTTTTGCTGTAAATTACGCTCATAATTCCATTCAAAAATCGCTATATAACGAATTTAACATAGACATTTTGACCACAACTTACACCAAAACTCCAAAAAAAGACAAAAAATACATGCTCTACGCTCACGTGCCATTTTGTCACACATTTTGCCCGTATTGCTCGTTTCACAAGTACCACTACGAGCAGGAGCTTGCCAAAATTTACTTTGAAAATTTACGCGAGGAGATGAGGCAGATAAAAGAGGCTGGCTTTGATTTTGGCTCGCTTTATGTGGGCGGAGGCACGACACTTATAAACGAGGCAGAGCTTGAAAAAACGCTAAAACTTGCAAAAGATCTTTTTAGTATCGAGGATATCTCGGCTGAGAGCGACCCAAATCACATCTCACCAGAGAGCTTAAGCCGTTTTGATGGCCTTATCGATCGCTTAAGTGTGGGCGTGCAAAGCTTTGATGACGAGACCTTAAAAAGGGTCGGCAGATATGAGAAATTTGGCTCGGCTGAAGAGACAAAAAGAAAGCTAGAGCAGGCTCTTGGCAAGATCCCAGTTATTAGCCTTGATCTCATCTTTAACCTACCAAATCAAACAAAAGAGCAGCTAATAAACGACATAAATGTCGCAAAATCGATCTCTCCGCAGCAAATCACCTTCTATCCGCTCATGAAATCAGAGCTAACAAGAGAGAACATAGCTCGCGCACTTGGCGTCTCAAACGTCGATAACGAGCGCGAATTTTACGAGATCATCGTGAGCGAATTTGCAAAAGGCGGCTACAAGCAAAGCAACGCTTGGGCATTTTCAAATGAAAAAAGTGCAGACCTTCGTGACGAATATGTAGGCTCAAATTTAGAGTACGTAGGCGTTGGTAGCGGTGCATTTAGCTTTCTTGACGGTGAGCTAGTTATAAATGCATTTAACCTACTTGACTACGGCAGAAAGATCAAAGAGAGACAAAGCCCAGTCATCGCAAAATGCGCATTTAGCAAAAAAGAGAGACTAAAATATACATTTTTAACAAGGCTTTTTGACGGCGCCGTGGATATCAAAACCTACAACGAGCAAAACGACGCAAACATCAACAAAGACCTATTTGTCGAGCTTAGCTTGCTAAAACTTGTAAATGCGATATACGAAGAAAATGGCGTTATCAAGCCAACATTTTTTGGCAAATACATCTGCGTCGTGCTCATGCGTGACTTCTACGCTGGCATGGACAAGGTGCGCGCGATATTTAAAAACGACGCGAAGATCAAACGTAGCAAGGTACTTCACATCATGAGCGAAGACACCGAGCAAAAATTTGATCAAAACATCATTCAGCCACGCGCCGCGATGTAATGCTTGCGAATTTAATAAAAAGCAATCTCTTTTCAATAATCAAAATAGTGATCCTGACGCTTGCCTTTAGCGGGCTTGGCGTCTGGACGCTCTCTTTTATCAATAACGAGCTTGTAAATTTAAAAGAATTTGACGCTTTTGTGGCGGTTAAATTTATAGCTATCTTGCTTTTATTTTTCGTAAGTGCCATCGCTGCAAATATCTCGCTTACAAATTTCGGACATAAATTTATCTATGAGCTTAGATATCAAAGCGTAAAGCAAATTTTAGACACGCCAAATAGCGTGATAAACGAGATCGGCAAGGCAAAGATCATAGCAAGTCTAAACAATGACATAAAAACGATCACATTTGCCTTTATGAGCGCTACTGGCTTTATACAAAGCCTAGTTTTCATCATCTGCGCCAGCTTTTATCTAGCCTACATCGCGCCAAAAGTTTTTATATTTAGCGCCGTTTGGATCGGCGCAACACTCGTTATAAACACGCTTTTGATGAAAAAGATCCATTTTTACTTCAAAGAGTCCAGGACGCAAGATGACGCACTGCAAAAGCACTACGACGACATCGTTGAAGGGCACAGAGAGCTTAGTCTAAATAGATCAAGGGCTAGTGTGTGCTTTGATGAGTTAAATTTGACAGGGGACAAAAAGCGCCAAAGCATGGTAAAGGCTGATGTCTATCACGCACTAAGCGATAATTTTACAAATGTAATGCTCCTTGGCGCAGTCGGACTTTGCGTATTTTTGTGCGTGGCATTTGGCTGGGCGAGCCTGCAAACAGCGCTAAGCATAAGCCTTACGATACTATTTTTAAGAGGCTCATTTATGAGCATGGTTGGCTCCATACCAGCCGCACTTAGCGCAAAAGTGAGCTTAGAAAAGATAATGAACTTAAATTTAAATGATTTCAAAGAGGGCTTTAAATTTGATGATAGCCTAAGTGATGAGTGGCAAAGCATCAGGCTAAAAGATGTAAATTTTAGCTACGAGCATGGCAAATTTAGCCTAAAAGATGTAAATTTAGAGATCAAACGCGGCGATATAACATTTATCATCGGTAAAAACGGCAGCGGTAAAAGCACACTTATAAATTTACTCTGCGGTCTTCTTCGCCCAAGTAGCGGTGAAATTTATCTTGATAACACAAAGATAGATGAGACAAATTTACAAAGCTATCAGGCAAAGATAAGCGCTATTTTTGCTGACTTTTATCTCTTTTCACAAACACTTTCTCGTGATGGCTTTGCCAGCCAAAGCGACATAGAGGAGCTTTTGGCGCTGCTTGAGATAGATAAAAAGGTAAGTGTTATTGATAATAAGCTTAGCACCACGCAGCTCTCAACTGGCCAGAGAAAGCGACTAAGCCTGCTAATAGCCATCTTAGAGCGCCGCTCTATCCTTATCCTTGATGAGTGGGCGGCCGATCAAGATCCGCTATTTAAGCGTAAATTTTACAAAGAAATTTTGCCATTTTTGCAAAGCAAGGGCATAAGCGTCATCGCCGTCAGCCACGATGATAGCTACTTTGACGTGGCAACTAGGATCATTTTAGTAAAAGATGGTTTTGTGCGCGAGCTTGATGAAGTAGAGCGCATAAGTGCCGCAAAAGACGCCGTCGAAAAGATAAAATAAGAGTATTTTTTACACAAAAAGAGATTTACATCGCTACTCTTGAGCTATTTCAAGATCAAATAAATTTAAATTTAGTAGAATTTTGAAAAATTAAAAAAGGCGAAGTATGTCACACTCAGAGCTTGACAGCACCTATCTTGGCGCTTTTATCATACTTTTGTTAGCTACTTGTTCGTTTAGTCTGATAACATTTTTATCTTCAAAGATAAGCAAAAAGCTAGCCAACCGCAACACCGAGCGCCTAAAAGTGGGCTTTTACGAGTGCGGACCGACCACGGTAAAACAGCCAAATAAGATAAATATCCACTACTTTTTTTATGGAATTTTATTTATTTTATTTGACGTTGAGGTCATTTTTATGTATCCGTGGGCGGTGGATTTTAGGCTGCTTGGGCCATTTGGGCTTATAGAGATGCTACTTTTTGTAGTGATCTTGCTTATCGGCTTTGCCTACGCTTGGCAAAAAGGAGTCTTTAAATGGCAAAGCATCAGATAAACTACGCTGCAAATGGCGGTCTGCCAGTAGTTTTGACAACCGTTGATAAGCTCGTGCAGTGGGGCAGAAGCAACTCGCTTTGGGCGCTTAGCTACGGGCTTGCTTGCTGTGCGATCGAGATGATGGCAAGTGGTGCTAGCAGGTATGACTTTGATAGATTTGGCACTATATTTCGCGCGAGCCCAAGGCACTCAGAGGTGATGATCATAGCCGGCACGCTAACTAAAAAGCATGCTGAATTTACAAGGCGTTTGTACGATCAGATGCCTGAGCCAAAGTGGGTCATTTCGATGGGTAGCTGCGCAAACACTGGAGGCATGTTTAACACCTACTCAACCGTTCAAGGCGTGGATAGAATAATACCTGTTGATATCTACATCCCAGGCTGTGCCCCGCGCCCAGAAACGCTTCAATACGCACTTATGATGCTTCAAAAAAAGATAAGAAAACAAAGTGCATTTAGGGCGCAAAAGCCAAGAAAGCTAGATATATGAGAGAGTATAAGCCAAAAAACGATCTGCAAAAAAAGCAGTACTACAGCGAGAAATTTTATATCGCCAAACAGACGCCAAAAGAAGCAGCAAGAGGCTCTAAATTTGATGAAGAGCTAGCCATTTTAGAGCAAAGCGGGGTAGAGATTTTATCTAGCTACGTGGAGTTTGATCAACTTGTTTTATATGTAAATTCTAGTGAAAATTTTAAAACTCTTGAGACGCTAAAAGGCTTTGGCTACGAGCAGCTTTGTGAGCTTGCAGCGGTTGATTTTATAGCAAAAAGGGGCGGATATGAGGTATTTTATCAGCTTCTTAGCATTAGCAAAAATAGGCGCACACGCGTAAAGTGCTTTGTTAAGAAGGACGAAATGTTAAAAAGCGTTTGCGAGCTTTATAAAAGCGCAAACTGGGCTGAGCGTGAGATGTATGATCTAAGTGGCGTCTTAATCAAAGATCATCCAAATTTAAAACGCCTCATCATGCCTGATGACTGGCACTCGCACCCGCTACTAAAGAGCTATCCTCTTGTTGGCGACGAGGCTGCTAAATGGTACGAGGTGGATAAAATTTTTGGCGCTGAGTTTAGAGAGCAAATCGGCGAAGAAAACCGCGATCCAGCCTTTGTTGATGAGAAAGATACCTTTGGATTTTCACGTGTGTTTGATGAAAATGAAGATTACGAATATCAAGAAAAAGGCGGCGTGAGATTTGTCAAAAAGGCTAAATTTAACGAGAGCCAGATAGTAAAGGAACGACCTTGAGCCAAGCACCAAACCGCTTAAAACCATTTTTTGAAAATTTAGAATTTGAGCAAAATGACGGCAAGATGATACTAAATTTTGGCCCACAGCACCCAAGCGCTCACGGACAGCTAAAGCTTGTGCTTGAGCTTGACGGCGAAAAGGTCGTGCGCGCTATGCCAGAGGTTGGCTTTATGCACCGAGGCGTTGAAAAGATGGCTGAAAATATGACCTATCAGGAGTTTATCCCTGTAACTGACAGGGTGGATTACATAGCATCAAGCGCCAATAACTACGCATTTTGCGCGTCTGTGGAGAAGCTTTGCGCTATAGAAGTGCCTCGCCGTGCGCAGATCATTAGAGTGATGCTTTTAGAGTTAAACCGCATCAGCTCGCACCTTTTATTTTTAGCCACACACGCCCTTGATGTGGGGGCTATGAGTGTATTTTTATACGCATTTAGAGAGCGCGAATACGTCCTTGATCTCATAGAAAAATATTGTGGCGCAAGGCTAACGCATAGCTCGATCAGGATCGGTGGCGTGCCGCTTGATCTGCCTGATGGTTGGTGCGAGGAACTACTTAAATTTTGCGATAAATTTCCAAGCGACATCACGCTTTATGAAGATCTGCTAAGTGAAAATAGAATTTGGCAAGCAAGGCTCGTGGACGTAGGCGTAGTTAGCAAAGAGCTAGCCCTTAGTAGCGGCTGCTCTGGCGTCATGCTAAGAGCAAGTGGTGTGGCGCGTGACATCAGAAAAGAAGAGCCATATCTCATATACGACGAGCTAGAATTTGACGTGCCTTACGCTACCAAAGGCGACTGCTACGCAAGATACCTGCTTTATATGAAAGAGATGCGCGAGTGCGTGAAAATTTTAAAGCAGTGTGTTAGCAAGTATCAGACAAGTAACCCTGCCATCATCGCCGACGCGCCAGAGTATGTGAGTGCTTCAAAAGAGCAGATAATGAGCCAAAACTACTCTTTGATGCAGCATTTTGTGCTGATAACTCAGGGGCTAAAGCCACCAAAGGGCGAAATTTACTTTGCTAGCGAGTCGCCAAAGGGTGAGCTTGGAATTTATATAAACTCAGACGGCAGCGCAAGCCCGTACCGCCTAAAAATTCGCACACCAAGCTTTTGGCACTGCGCGATTTACGAAGATATGTTAGTAGGACAGTATGTGGCAGATGTGGCCGCGATAATAGGCAGCACAAATATCATCTTAGGCGAGGTTGATAGATGAGAAGGGTCGATCTTAGGCATCTAAAGGGCGAGTTTTTGAGTGCTCTTGGACAGCAGATAAAGGCTAGCGAGCCAGGCGAAGTGGTGATATTTTTGTTTGAGATAGGTGACTTTAGCGGTGTTGAGAAGGCTGTAAATTTGGCTTATAATCTAAACTGCGAGGTGATGAACTCGCTTAAGTTTAACCAAGTTGATTGGGTATTAACGATAAAAAAAGGCAAGATATGAAATTTAATGATCTAATAGCAGGCAAGAGCCTAAGTATCGCAAATTTACTAAGTTTGAGCGACAAAAATTTAGCAAAAAAGATAAAAGAGCACGAGTTTAAATATATCTCATGCTTCGAGGATAACGAGCTTGGCAGTAAAAATTTGATCCGCTGTGAGATAGGCTCGATCAGCTATGTCTTAGCGCTTCTTTGCAAGTATGCAAACTTGGTGCAAAATGAGTTTTTTGATGAGCTTGATGATGGGCTGATAAGCGGCGAGTGCAACGTGGGAGAGGAGGAGTTTGAGGAGCTTGGCGAGTGGATAAAGGACGTTAAAAACGTGATCATAGATGACTCGCTCTTTGCTCATCCAGACAAAGAAGCGATCTTTTGGCTACTTGAAATTTTAGGTAAAAATATCGTCTTAGCAGGTAGCGAGGTCAGAGAATTTGCAAGCGTCAAAGAGGTAGATGAGCTAAGAGAGCTTGAAAACTTTGACGGAGCGGTCATCTATCTAAACAAAAACGCAAGCGACGAGATCGTGGGCGGCGTGCAGTTTGGCATCGTGGCAAAGGCAAAGGATGGAGAGATGTTAAATTTAAAGGCAAAAGATTTTAGCGTTAGGGCTAAATTTAGGCTTGATGCGTCGCTAAAAGGCACGGTTGCTGTGCTTGGCGCAAAAAATTTTGATGGATACGCATTTAAACAAGTAGTAGTTAGCAAATGAAAATCACCATAAACGATCAAATTTTAGAGGCAAAAGAGGGCGAGAGCATCCTAAATATCGCAAGGGCAAATAGCATCTACATCCCTGCGCTTTGCTACCTTAGCGGCTGTTCGCCAACGCTTGCTTGCAGGCTTTGTATGGTCGAGGCAAACGGCAAAGTGGTCTATAGCTGCAACGCCAAAGCCAAAGAGGATATGCAAATTTACACACACACACCTGAGATCGCTGCCGAGCGAAATGCGATCATGCAGACTTACTGTGTCAATCACCCCCTTCAATGCGGCGTTTGCGACAAAAGCGGCGAGTGCGAGCTGCAAAATTTGACTACGATATTAAATGTAAAAGAGCAAAAATTTGCCATTGCTGACACGCACAAACCGCACAAAAAATGGGGACTTATAAACTACGATCCAGCCCTTTGCGTGGTTTGCGAGAGATGCGTGACGGTTTGTAAAGATAAGATCGGCGAGAGCGCCTTAAAGACGGTGCCAA
>CAUUIN010000010.1:0-32769 GCA_963545295.1 uncultured Campylobacter sp.
GGGTTAAATTTGCTTGCTGGGTTAAATTTGCTTGCTGGGTTAAATTTGCTTGCTGGGTTAAATTTGCTTGCTGCCTCTTTGCCTATTTTCTAAATTTTTGCTCTAAATTTGTTAAATTTATCAAAATACTAAAAATAGTATGTATAAAAATATGTAAAATATTTTGTATTTTTTACTTTTTTAACTCAAAAATTTTGCAGAATTTTTAAGATAACGCCTAAATTTCGCTAAAAAGTTAAAAAGGATTTAAAATGCTTTGGGATATAATTTGCGATAAATTTATCAAAAGGCTAAAGTGATGATAAAACAAATTTCTGGTTCACAGATGATAAGCGAAGCCTTGCACGAAGAGGGCGTTGAGATAGTTTTTGGCTATCCTGGCGGTGCAGCTTTAAATATCTACGATGAAACATACAAACAAACTTATTTTAAGCATGTCTTGGTTCGCCACGAGCAAGCGGCTGTTCACGCAGCAGACGGATACGCTAGGGTTAGCGGTAAAGTTGGCGTGGCTTTTGTGACAAGCGGACCTGGCTTTACAAACGCAGTTACGGGCCTTGCTACGGCTTATAGCGACAGCATCCCAGTTGTCCTTATAAGCGGTCAGGTACCAACCTTTATGATCGGCACAGACGCCTTTCAAGAGATCGATGCAGTCGGCATTTCGCGCCCCTGTGTCAAACACAACTTCTTGGTTGGTAGCGTCGAGGAGCTACCTCGCATCATAAAAGAGGCATTTTACATTGCAAGATCAGGCCGACCAGGGCCAGTTCATATCGACATCCCAAAAAACGTCACTTCAAGGCTTGGTGACTTTGTCTATCCAAAAGAAATTTCTATCCCAAGCTACAAACCGACCTATAAAGGCAATCAAAAGCAGATAAAAAAAGCCGCAGCTGCGATAAATGAAGCAAAAAGACCACTTCTTTACATCGGTGGCGGCGCGATCGCATCTGGAGCTAGTGAGATCATACGTAAATTTATGAAAAAAACTGGCATCCCAGCAGTTGAGACACTGATGGCTCTTGGCGTGCTTGATGCAAAAGATAAGCTAAATTTAGGTATGGCTGGCATGCACGGCAGCTACGCTTCAAATATGGCACTTAGTGAGTGTGACCTTCTTATCTCGCTTGGCGCTAGGTTTTGCGATAGGGTTACTGGCAGAACGGACGAATTTGCAAAACACGCAAAGATCATCCACATCGACATCGATCCAAGCTCTATCTCAAAGATAATAAACGCTCACTATCCAATAGTTGGCGACCTTACTAATGTGCTAACTGAGCTTTATGAAGAGGTGAAGGGTGAGCCTAAAAACTATGCACCTTGGAGAGAAATTTTAGATAGATATCAAAAGCTAAATCCACTTGGCTACACAGATAGCGACAAGGTCTTAAAGCCTCAATGGGTCGTTGAAGAGACCGCAAAGATAGTTGGCCCTGAGGCTGTCATCGCAACTGACGTCGGTCAGCACCAGATGTGGGTGGCGCAGTTTTATCCATTTAACCGTCCAAGGCAGTTTGTCACAAGTGGTGGCCTTGGTACGATGGGATATGGTCTGCCAGCAGCGATTGGCGCAAAGTGTGCCAAGCCTGAGCATTTGGTTGTAAATTTCACAGGTGATGGCTCGATACTTATGAATATCCAAGAGCTAATGACTGCTTATGAGACAAATGTCCCTGTCATAAACATCATCTTAAACAACAACTTCTTAGGCATGGTGCGCCAGTGGCAGACATTTTTCTATGAAAAGCGCTACTCATCGACTGATCTTAGCTTGCAGCCTGATTTTGTCAAGATCGCTGAGGGATTTGGCGGCGTTGGCTTTGTATGCAAGAGCAAAGATGAGTTTAAAAAGGCGTTAAAAGAGGCGATCAAGAGTAAAAAATCAGCTCTTATTGACGTGAGGATCGACCGCTTTGAGGACGTACTTCCTATGGTTCCAGCAGGGGCTGCGATTTATAATATGATATTAAAGAGCAAGGAAGAAAAATGAGTATCAGAAGAACGATTTCGGTTATAGTTTTAAATGAACATGGCGTTTTGGCTAGAATTTCTGGGCTTTTTGCGGGCAGAGGCTACAACATCGATACGCTCACGGTCGCTCCGATACCTGAGAGTAACTTCTCAAGGCTAAGCATCGTGACAAGCGGCGATGAGAGGGTTTTAGAGCAGATCGTAAAACAGCTTCACAAACTCATCCCAACATATAAAGTCATAGAAAGTGGCGAATTTGTCGAAAAAGAGATGGCACTTGTGAAGATTCCACTTGGTGAAAATTTTGCTGGCCTTGAGGCGATACTAAAGACATACAACGGCATCGTCACAAACACAAATGAAAACTACATCGTAGTCATGGTGGCTGATGATGCGAGCAGGGTAGAGAGCTTTTTAAAATCGATAAAGAAATTTAACCCAGTTGATGTCGTGCGCGGCGGATCTGTGATAATGGATATATGATGAAACTAAGCGAAATAGCCTTAAAAGTAAATGCTACTTTTAGCGGAGAAGATATTGAAATTTTTGCTCTAAATTCATTAAAAAATGCAAATAAAGCTGAGCTAACATACTGCGACGGCGAGAAAAATGCCAAATTTATAAGTAGCTCAAATGCTGGAGCCATTTTGGTGACAAAATCGCTTTTAGACTTAGTGCCAGCTGGTATGGTAGCGCTTGTGTGCGACAACCCACACCTTGCCTTTGCCATACTTAGCAAAGAGTACGCAAAGCCGCTATTTTGCGAGCCAAAGCCATCAAATATCGCCGAGAGCGCAACTATTATGCCAAACGTCTACATCGGCTCAAACGTGAGTGTGGGCGAAAATACGATAGTGATGGCTGGAGCTTTTTTGGGCGATAACGTAACTATCGGTAAAAACTGCATCATCCATCCAAACGTGGTCATCTATAATGACTGCGTCATCGGCAATGAGTGCCACCTGCTGGCAAATTGCGTCATCGGCAGCGACGGCTTTGGCTATGCGCATACAAAAACTGGCGAGCATGTGAAAATTTATCACAATGGCAACGTTGTTTTGGGCGATTTTGTAGAGATAGGCGCGTGCACGACGATAGATCGTGGCGTTTTTGAAAGCACGATGATCGCAAACTACACAAAGATAGATAACCTTGTCCAAATAGGCCACAACTGCGAGCTTGGAAATGGCTGCCTCATCGTCTCACAAACTGGACTTGCTGGCTCAACAGTGCTAGGCAGAAATGTCGTAATGGGCGGACAAAGTGGCTCAGCTGGTCACGTAAGCGTTGGAGACTTCGCTCAGATCGCAGCACGCGGCGGTGTTAGCAAAGACTTGCATGGAGGTAAAAAATACGCTGGTGCATATCCGATAATGGAGCTTTCAGAGCAGTTTAAACTTCAAGCAAAGATATTGAGATTTTTTAAGAAAAACTAAATTTGGCGGAGCTCTCCGCCAAATAGTTGTCATATCTCTATAATTAAAATTTAAATTTTTATTCTTTTTATCGCTGCAATCGCAAACCTCATTTTATGGCTAAATAAAATTCTAAGGCTAATAAGAAGTAGCCAGCAAGAGTTTTAGCTTAAGTGGTGGATTTTATTGTCAAAACAAATTTTTGTATATTAAATAAATTGAGCGCTTATAACAAAATGGCTGAATTAATGCACGATCTCTTAGTAAGATGTAGTAATTTTTGTGCTTAATCGTAGAGGGAGCGCTTCATCCACTACGTAAAATGGTTACTTGCTCGTGCGGATAGAAAAGCAAATTTGGACACACGCTTTGATATGCAAAAACTTCTAAAAGATATTAGCAAATCGCTGGTGGGTAAAATTCTTTTTTGTCAATGTGATTTACCTAAGCTTACAAGGCTATCACACCAACACTTGTTTTATCACTTATTAATTTTAACTCTTTATGGTGGTTGCTTAAAAAGTGAATTCTAAATTTACAAAGCTAAATTTATTTTCTATTTTCGTCTAGGACTTTTTGCATGCTCTCTCTAGTTGCCTCTAGCCAGTTTTGTTTTGAGGTATCGACTAGATCAAGGCAAAAGAGCTTGATATCTGCTTTTTTAAAGCTAAATTCTTTCACTTTCATCGCGTCGCTTCCAACGATCACGATAGGCTGAACTTTTAAATTTAGCTTTTCAACTAGCAATTTTGCGCCACCTTTAAACGGTAACAATTCTTTAGTTTGAGACCTTGTGCCTTCTGGAAATATCGCCAAAACACGACCATTTTCTACTCTATCTTTTGCTTCGCTTAAAAGTTTTATTAACGAGTGTTTGTTTTCTCTCTCGACTGCTATCATCTTTGGAAGGCTCAAAATTTTACCGATGATCGGGATCTTGCCTATCTGTGCCTTTGCGATCCAGCAGATATTTTTAGGATGGATCTCTTCAAGCACGATGATGTCAAGCATACTTTGGTGATTTATCAGCAAGATATTTGCTTCGTCACTAAATTTACCGATCACTTCAAGCTTGTATCCGCCAAAAAATCTCTGCGATCTGCCCCAAAATTTTCTAATGGCTCTATTTTTAGAGTTAAAGAGCCACATAAAAAATACGACAATAACAACGCTTATCACAAATTCAATGGAAAAGAAAAAAGCTCTAATTCTTGACAAGATCACCCTTTCTTACCCAGCCGATTTTGCCGTCTGCAAATAAAATTTTTGAGTAGTCATCTTTTGTGTCTAAAATTTCAACATTTTCGTTTTTGCGAGATGTATAAAAAACGGTTGAATTTTTAGTTGGCAGGATAGTGACGCTCACATCTGGCTTAAGCACTGCTTTGCCAAAAGGATTGTAAGTGTAAATTCCAAGTGCGATAAAAACAGCTGCCACAAAGAAGTAGCTTAGCTTTCTTCGCCAGATCGCTAGCAAGATAAAGATAGCGATCAAAGAGTAGATCGTGATATCTTTGTAGGTGCTAAATTCGCTTTGTTTTGGATTTAGACCGATTTGCGTGCTAACCTCGTCATCTTCGACGCTCACAGGTAGTGAAAAGCTTTCAAATTTAGCTTTTTTTAGGTTGTAGTAGTTAAAGTCAAGTGTCTTTTTGTTTGGCTTAAATACTGCAAAATAATATGCACTTTGCGAGTTAAAGTCGCCATTTATCGTATCTACGCCTTGCTTTAGGATTGTTTTATTGTCGATATTAAATGCACTTAGATCGACATTGTTGCCATAAATTTCCACGACCATAATGTTGTTTATATCATCAAATTTAGTCGTTTTAAATTTCTTCACCTCAAGGTTATCGGCGACAATATGGTTGAAGTTTTCGTCACTTCTAAGTTCTTTTAGCTTTGGTAAAAAGATATTTATATTTGAGTTTTGATAGTTTTCGCCATTTCTTTTTAAATTTAGACTAACTCTTAAAGTCTTGGCGTCAATGCTCGTTGCTTTAAGGTAAAAGGTGCCCACATACTTATTCTCATCGCCTTTTACCCATTGAAAATTCTTCTTATTTAGCCATTTGATATTTGTCTCATCAAGCTGTGTCTCAAACTCAAACTCAAGGTCACTTTGTGTATCAGCCACGATCTCAACGCTAAAAATTTCTCCTACTACGACATTTTTAGGGATATTTGTCGCTTTTAAAAGGAGGTCTTTTATTTTGATCTTGTCATAGACTTGATTGTCAGGGACGCTGATATCTGGTTCGTTTGTTGGCACGATATTTCGCATCTGCTCTGGAGTGATACGCTCTGGCTGAGGGGCTATAGAGCGGGGAGAGACGAGTTTTCTTGATATCTCTTCTTCGCTTGGAGTCTTTGTTTGTGGCTTTGATGTCTGGCTATTTACAAATTTATCCTCTCTTGCCTCATCCATCATGTCAAAAACGCTAACTTCATCAGTGTTTGCGGCAAATAAATTTAGCGCGAGTAGGGCGATAAAAAGTGTTCGTTTTACCAAACTAGCCCTTTTAGCATCTTCATGCCATCATCTGTGCCTAAAATTTTCTCGCAAGCGCGCTCTGGGTGAGGCATAAGACCAAATATCCTCTTACTCTCATCGCAAATCCCAGCTATGCTATCCACTGAGCCATTTGGATTTATATCATTGCCGTGGCTGTCGCAGTATTTTAGTAGGACTTGCTCATTATCATATAGGCTTTTTAATGTATCTTCATCGGTGTAGTAGTTGCCCTCGCCGTGAGCGATAGGGATATTTACTACTTCATTTTTGGCTAAATTTGCTAGAAATTTATTGTTATTTGAGATCACTTTTAGGTGGTGGTATTTTGAGACGAAATTTAAATTTTCATTTCTTCTCATCGCACCTTTTAAAAGTCCAAGCTCAAGAAGCATCTGAAAGCCATTGCAAATTCCTAGGATGTAGCCGCCTTTTTTTGCATGCTCTTTTACAGCCTGCATCGCTGGGCTAAATTTAGCTATCGCAGCTGTCCTTAGATAGTCGCCGTAGCTAAAACCGCCAGGCAAAACGACTAGATCGGCATCTATCTTATTGTCTTTGTGCCAGATGATCTGCGTTTGGCAGCCAAGTAGCCCAAAGGCGTGAGCTGTGTCTTCTTCGCAGTTTGTGCCAGGAAAGAGTATGATCGCTACTTTCATAGCACGATCTCGTAGTCTTCGATGACGGTGTTTGCTAGAAGCTCTTCACACATCACTTTTAGCTGCTCTTTTGCTTTGCTTTTATCGCTCTCGTCGATGTCTAAAACGATTTGTTTGCCTATCCTGACATTTGAAACACCACTAAATCCAAGTGAATTTAGCGCATGCTCTACTGCCTTACCAGCAGGGTCAAGGACCCCGCTTCTTAATGCTATATTTACAACAGCTTTCATCTTTGTCCTTAAGAAAGAATTCTTCTTAAAACTTCTTCGTAAGCCACTTTTACGCTACCAAGGTCTTGTCTAAATCTATCTTTGTCAAGTTTTTCATTTGTTGTCGCATCCCAAAATCTGCAGCTATCAGGGCTTATCTCGTCAGCTAGGATGATGTTGCCATCTTTGTCGATACCAAATTCGACTTTGAAATCAACTAGTTTTAAATTTCTCTCTGCAAAGAATTTAAATAATATAGAGTTGATCTCTCTTGCTGTGTGTCTTAGAGTTTGAAGGTCTTTTTCGCTCTTTACTAGACCCATGATGATGCAGTGCTCATCAGTCACTAAAGGATCGTGTAAATCGTCATTTTTGTAGTAGAACTCAACAAGTGTAAAAGGTAGAACTGTGCCTTCTTTTATGCCAAGCCTTTTGCTAAGTGAGCCAGTTGCGATATTTCTCACAACAACTTCAAGAGGTATGATTTCACATTTTTTGACAACTTGCTCAGTGTCGCTTATTGTCTCAACTAGGTCAGTCACGATACCTTTGCTCTCTAGCAGTTTAAAAAGCTGAGTAGAGATTTTGTTATTTAGTGCGCCTTTACCAGCTTCGTTGCCTCTTTTTTGAGCGTCAAACGCTGTTAGATCGTCTTTAAATTCAGCCACAAGTAGATTTGGATCGTCTGTGGCATACATTTTCTTGCCTTTTCCCTCGTAGATAAGCTCTCTTTTTTGCATGTTGTTCTCCTTTAGATTATTGTTGTTTTATCTTTAAAATTTTGATCGTATCAATTGCTGTTTTTAACTGAATATCTTCATCGACTTTTTTCTGTGTAATTATATTTTTATCATCTTTCGCTTCAGTTTTATTACCTTCACTTGTAGGATTTATCTTGTTTAGTTCGCTCTTTAGGTGTGCTTTTAGTTCGCTCTCTTTGATGCTAAATGCACTATCATCGCTTTGTGGTACTTTGCCAGGATGCACTACTACATCAGGTGTTACGCCAACTGCTTGGATGGTCCTGCCACTTGGCAAGTAGTATCTTGCGATGGTTAGTCTTAGTGCTTCTGTATCGTCTATTGGCAAGATTACCTGAACGCTGCCTTTGCCAAAGGTGTTTTCGCCAACTATCACCGCACGCTTATGATCTTGCAACGAGCCACTCACGATCTCACTTGCACTCGCACTTCCGCCATTTACTAGCACTACAAGTGGGAGTTTTGATAAGGTTTTGCTAGCACTTGCTTTATACTCTACGTTTTCAGATGCGTCGCGACCTTTTTGAGATACGATGACACCACTATCTACGAAGAGATCAACAAGATCGACAGCTTGATTTAAAAGACCGCCAGGGTCGTTTCTAAGATCAAGTATGATGCCATTTGCTTTTGGATGCTCTTTGATCGCCTCTTTTACCTTTGTAACAACGTTTTTGTCAAAATTTGTGACACGTATATAAAGGATGTTTTCATTTTCTATCATTTTTGCATAGACAGACTCAACCTTTATAAGATCTCTTATGATCTTTACGTCAAATGGTTTTTGCTCGCCTTTTCGCAAAATTGTGATTGTTATCGGAGTTTTTGGCTTGCCGCGCATCTTATTTACAGCTTCATCTATCGTTGTACCGATAGTTGAGTTGCCATCGATCCTTAAAATGATATCGCCTGCTTTTATGCCTGCTTTATCAGCTGGAGTGTCCTCGATAGGCGAGATAACGGTAAGGGCACTATCTTTCATGCCAACTGTTATGCCAAGTCCGCCAAATTCGCCGCTTGTTTGCACTTGCATATCTTTATATGCTTTTTCATTTAAAAAGCTCGAGTGAGCGTCTAAATTTTGCATCAAACCAGCGATAGCTTTGTCGATTATCTCTTTAAATTTAATGTCATCAACGTAGTATTTTTCGACGGTTGAAATGGTTTTTGTAAGTTTTGAAAGTGCTTCAAGTTTCGCACTCGCCTCATCTTCAGTTTTAGCAAAAAGTGCATTTACTGCTACGCTTGAGATGAGTAGGGCGCCTGTTATTTTTAGCGCAAAAGATCTAGTAAATTTATTCAAAATATCTCCTATATTTTTTGGCTCAATTTTATTAATATTTGGCTAAAAAAAGCATAAATTTAACCTTATATTTTTAGCTTTTGTCTATTTTTAACACAAATTTATAACAGTAAATTTTAGCAATTATATAAAAAGAGTGATAAAGGTTATAAAAATACTTGACAATATAAGACTAAAGTTATATAATGCCGTCATTATAAAATAACTTAAGGAGCTTTAATGGCTGACATAACAGAAAATTTAACAGCGCAGATGCAAGAGACACTAGAAAAAGGCGTTAGCTTGGCGATCTTTTCTAAAAATCCACAAGTTGTGCCACTTCACGTCTTTTGGGCTTTGCTCGCTGATAGCAATTCTATTTTAAATCAAGTATTTAATAAGATGAACATAAGCAAAGACGCAGTCGAGCTTGAGATAAAAAGCAAGATCTCGTCACTCCCAAGCAGCTCAAACGTCACAAAAGATAACGTTTCAGTTTCAAGAGAGCTTATAAATTCGCTTGAAAATGCAAAAGCTTTAATGGTAAGTATGGGCGATAGCTACATAGCTGTTGATACATGGATCATCTCGGCTCTTGAGCTTAGTGAGATCAAACAAATTTTAAGCAAATTTTGCGATATCTTAGAGATCAAAAAGAACCTTGAGAGCATAAGAGGCGGTAAAAAGATAGATAGCCAAACTGGCGATGATACCCTTGATAGTTTAGAGAAATTTGGTATCGATCTAACGCAAAAAGCGCTAAATAAAGAGCTTGATCCAGTCATCGGCCGTGATGAAGAGATCACTAGAATGATGCAAATTTTAATAAGAAAGAGCAAAAACAACCCTATCTTACTTGGTGAACCAGGCGTTGGTAAAACAGCTATCGTAGAGGGTTTAGCTCAAAAGATAGTGGCTCGTGACGTGCCAACAAGCCTTGCAAACAAGCGTGTCATCGCGCTTGATATGAGCGCGGTCGTAGCTGGTGCAAAGTATAGAGGTGAGTTTGAAGATAGGCTAAAAGCTGTCATAGACGAGGTTAAAAAAGCTGGCAATATCATACTTTTTATAGATGAAATTCACACAATAGTTGGAGCAGGTGCAAGCGAGGGTGGAATGGATGCTGCAAATATCCTAAAACCAGCCCTTGCACGTGGTGAGCTTCACGCTGTTGGTGCGACAACATTAAAAGAGTATAGAAAATACTTTGAAAAAGATGCAGCACTTCAAAGACGTTTTCAGCCAATAGACGTCAAAGAGCCAAGCGTAAATGAAGCTTTGCAAATTTTACGTGGTATAAAAGAGCGCCTTGAAGTTCACCACGGCATCACGATAACTGATAGCGCACTAGTCGCTGCTGCAAGGCTAAGTGATCGCTACATCGCAAACCGCTTCTTGCCAGATAAGGCGATTGATCTTATTGACGAAGCCGCAGCTGAGCTAAAAATGCAAATAGAGAGCGAGCCATACGAGCTTTCAAAGATAAAACGCGAGATCGTAACGCTTCAAGTAGAAAAAGAAGCTCTAAAGATGGAGGATGCAGATAAAAATAAAGAAAGACTTGGCGAGATCGAAAAAGAGATAGCTGACCTAAATGAGAAAAAGCTAGCACTTGATACAAAATTTGAAAATGAAAAGGCCGTTTTTGGCGGAATTTCAAAAGCAACAAAAGAGATCGATAGCTTAAAATCACAAGCAGAGATAGCTAAAAGAAATGGCGATCTTCAAAAGGCTGCCGAGATAGAGTACGGCAAGATAGCTGAGGCTAAAAAACATAAACACGAGCTTGAAGAAAAATGGGAGCACATGAAAAAAGAGGGCGTGCTTCTTAAAAATCAAGTCGATGAAGAGCTTGTGGCTGAAATTTTGAGCAAATGGACTGGAATTTCAGTTAAGAAGATGCTAACAAGTGAAAAAGAGAAATATCTTCGCATCGAAGAGCATCTAAGAGAGAGCGTTGTCGGTCAAGATGACGCACTACACGCACTTGCACGTGCTGTTAAGAGAAACAAAGCTGGGCTAAATGAGGGTCAAAGGCCGATTGGTTCATTTTTATTTCTTGGACCAACAGGCGTTGGTAAAACTCAGTCTGCTAAGGCTTTGGCTAAGTTTTTATTTGACGATGAGAAGGCACTTATCCGCTTTGATATGAGCGAATATATGGAAAAACATAGCGTGAGTAGGCTTCTTGGTGCGCCTCCAGGATATGTAGGCTACGATGAGGGTGGCCAGCTAACAGAGGCGGTTCGCAGAAGACCTTACTCAGTCATACTTTTTGACGAGGTTGAAAAGGCACACAAGGACGTATTTAACATACTTCTTGGCATACTTGATGATGGACGCGCGACTGATAATAAAGGTGTAACGGTTGATTTTAAAAATACTATCATCATTTTAACCTCAAACATCGCTTCAAATTTCATAATGGAGCTAAAGGGCGAAGATCGTGATGTGGCTGTTAAAAACGAGCTTAAAAACTACTTTAAACCTGAGTTTTTAAATAGGCTTGATGATACTATTATCTTTAATCCTCTAAATGAACAAGGTTTGATATCTATCGTTGAGATCATGTTTAAAGAGCTTGAAAAAACTCTTCATAACCGCGGTATCAAGGCAGTTTTAAGCGAAGAGGCTAAGAAATTTATCGCAAAAGCTGGCTTTGACATAGTTTATGGCGCAAGACCTCTTAGAAGAGCACTTTATGAGCTAGTTGAAGACAAGATCGCTGATATGATCTTAAAAGATGAGCTTGAAAGTGGCGATGAGATCACCATTGATAGCGATGGCGAGAAGATCGTCATTAAGAAAAAATAACTTCAAATTTACTTGGCAGGTTGGATCAACTTGCCAAGCCTACTATAAATTTAACTAATATCCTTGTTTGATCTGTAATAAAATATAAAAAATAGCACGAAAAGCATCGCTATAAAGGCAAAAACTATCAATGTGCCATCTTTAAATGAGCTTAAAAACATGCCGTTTGTATTCATGCCAAAAAAGCCAGTGATAAAATTTAGTGGCAAAAATAGAGCCGAAATAAGCGTCAAGAGATAGATATTTTTATTTATCTTGTCGTTTTTGGCACTTTGTATAAATGTATAGATATCTTCAACTCTATAGGCGTATTCGTTGGCAATGGTTTTAAATACGCTTGCTTCGTGGATGCTATTTTTAAGCTCTTTTTTAAGCCCTTGTTGCTCGCTTTGACAGATCTCAAGAGCTTCGTAAAAGTGCGAAATGCTATTTTGAAATTTCCTTATCTCATACTTTAAAAAGTGGTGTCTTTTTATAAATTTCTCAAAATTTTTCTGACTAGCATAAATTTTCTCATACTCATTTAGCTCGTCTTGATGCTCTAAAATTTTATTTGTATAGTCATTACAAATCCCCTTAATAGCTGCTTCAAATGTGCATTTGTCACATTCATGCTCAAGATCTTCTTTATAAATTTTGCCATCTTTAAATAAAAATTTAAAAACTTGCTTTTGCGATGATGAGATGAGCGTGATGTAGTCAAATTCTTCTCCATAAAAATATCCACAAAGTGCGTTTTTATAGCTCATCTGCGCTCCTTTTTGCGTAGAAATTTCGCTTAAATTTAGCAAATTCGCCGACCTCTATCGCCTCTCTCATCTCTTTCATCAAATTTAGATAGTAGTGCAGGTTGTGAAGGCTTGCTAGTCTAAAAAATGTTAGCTCTCTAGCCTTAAAAAGGTGGTTTAGATAGCCTCTACAGTAGCGCTTGCAGGTGTAGCACTGGCACTCTTTATCGATCGGCGAGTGGTCGTTTATAAATTTGGCTGATTTGATATTTATCTTGCCAAAGCTAGTAAAAAGCGTGCCGTTTCTTGCGTTTCTTGTTGGCATAACGCAGTCAAACATATCAACTCCACGCTCCACATTTTCGACCAAATCTTCAGGCGTACCAACGCCCATTAGGTAGCGAGGTCTAAGCTCATCCATAAATGGCATAACTGCCTCAACCGTGTCATACATCGCCTCGTTGCTCTCGCCAACGCTTAGACCGCCGATCGCAAGGCCGTCAAATGGCATCTCATTTAGCGCCTGCGCACAAAATTTACGTGCCTCATAGTCGGTGCCTCCTTGAACGATACCAAAGATATTTTGCTGCAAGCCAATACCCTTGCTCTGCATAAATTTGTGATAATCAATCGCCTCTTTTGCCCATTTTATCGTTCGTTTTATGCTAAGACCTATCCTTTTTGGCTCAGCAGGCAAGGCGACTAGATCATCAAGTATCATCATGATGTCGCTGCCTAGGTCATACTGCGTGTCAAGGACGGATCTTGGCGTGAAGTAGTGCGTGCTGCCGTCGATGTGGCTTTTAAATTTGATCCCACCATCGTCGTTTTTAGTGTTTGATCTAAGCGAAAACGCCTGAAATCCGCCGCTATCAGTTAAAAACGAGCGCTCAAATTTAGAAAAGCCGTGAAGTCCGCCAAACTCACGCACGACCTTGCTGCCAGGGCGCAGATACATGTGGTAGGTGTTTGCTAAAATTATCTTTGCGTCTAAAATTTCGCTCATATCAAAGGCATCTAGGCTTTTAACTGCGCCAACCGTGCCAACTGGCATAAAAACTGGCGTTTGTATCACGCTGTGGGCAGTCGTGAGAGTGCCACGCCTTGCGTTGCCATCTTTTTTTATAACTTCAAATTTCATCTAAATCCTTAAATTTTTTGATTTTTTATTTTAACAAAATTTATAATATAATCCAGAAATTTTAAGGTAAAGGAACTTTTTGCAAAAGAGAAATGATATCGTTTTTACCGAAGCAAACGGCACTGCGACCATAAAATTTGCAGGCGAGCTTAGCTACAAAGATGCAAAAAATTTACAAAGCATTTTTAAAAAAATCCAAAAGCTTAACGGCAATGTTAAATTTGACTTTAGTGAGCTAAAAAGCATTGATTATGCTGTTTTGATCCTTTTAAAAAACACGCTAAATGGCAAGAAATTTGAGATCGTTACAAACGACGAGAAGATAAAGGCGATGGGTGATCTTTTAAATGATGAGAAGATCGATTTTAACTACATGCCGCCGCACAATAGCCTAAATTTTTTCTCACGCTTGGGAGAGAAAATTTGCGAGGGATTTGTAAATTTGCTTGAGTTTGGCTCGTTTTTGGGCGAGTTTTTGATAAAGAGCGTGAGGATTTTATTTAATCCTGCAAATTTAAGGTTTAGAGAATTTAGTAACTACATAAAAGATGGTGGCGTAAATGCCGTTTTCATAGTCTCGCTCACCGCTTTTTTGATAGGCGTCGTGCTTGCATATCTTGGCAGTGCTATGCTTGCAAGCTTTGGGGCAAGTATATTTATAGTTGAGATCATGGGTATGCTAACGCTTAGAGAAGTATCTCCGCTAATCGCAGCTATCGTTGTGGCAGGCAGGTCAGCCTCGAGTTTTACCGCACAAATTGGCGCTATGAAGCTAACTGAAGAGATAGATGCGATGAAGACGATGGGCTTTGAGCCCTTTAACTTCTTGGTGCTACCTCGCATCATCGCCATGGTGCTTTGCGTGCCAGTTATCATCTTCATAGCAGACGCTATAAGTATCTTAGGGCAGATGATCATTTGTCAAACGATACTTGATATAAGCTTTAGCGACTATCTAAATAGATTTCGCGAGATGGTCGAGCTTAGGCACTTTGCTGTTGGCATGATAAAGGCTCCGTTTTTTGGTGCTGTAATAGCGATCATTGGGTGCATGAGGGGATTTGGTGTTAGTCAAAACGCCCAAAGCCTTGGAGCAATGACTACCGTTAGCGTTGTAAATGCGATATTTTGGGTCATTGCGCTTGACGCATTTTTCGCGATAATTTTTATGTGGCTAAATATATGAACGAGATAATAGTTGGAAAAAACATAACGACAAGTTATGGCGATAAGATCATGCACGATAATGTGAGCTGGAGCGTTAAAGAGGCTGAAATTTACGGCTTTTTAGGTGGTAGTGGCACTGGTAAAACGACGCTTATGAAGACGATGATATATCTAAAAAAGCCAAGCAAGGGCGATATATTTTTTGATGGCATCAATATGTGGAAAAGTAGCCAAGAAGAGCAGCAAGAGATAAAGCTAAAAAGTGGGGTGATGTTTCAGTTTGGAGCGCTTTATAGCTCGATGACGATCCTTGATAATGTGGGCGTTTTGCTCCATGAGTACTCTAAATTTAACAAGCGCCAGATCGATGAGATAGCGATGTTTTGGATACAAAAGGTGGGGCTTAAAAAAGAGGTCTCAATGCTCTATCCAAGCGAGCTAAGTGGCGGTATGAAAAAAAGAGCCGCACTTGCAAGAGCCTTGGTGCTAAGCCCTAGGGTGCTATTTTTAGATGAGCCAAACAGCGGCCTTGATCCTGTTAGCTCACGCCAGATGGACGCTCTCATAAAAGAGCTTCGTGATAGCATCGGTGTGACCGTCGTCATGGTGACGCATGATGCTGATAGCATTTTTGATATTTTGGATAGATTTTTGATAATAGATAACAAAAAAATAGCCTTTGAGGGAGATATAAAAGAGCTTGAGCATCTTGAAAATAATCCGCTTGAAGAGCTATTTAAAATGAGGAAAAAGTAGATGGAAAATAGAAATTCTTATACCATTGTTGGCATGTTTTTCATAGCCTGCCTTACGGCGTTTGCTATATTTATCTGGTGGATGACTAGCAAAAATAACACAAAGGTTGATTTTAAGGAGTATTACATCCACACGAGCGAGCTGCCAAGCGGGCTAAAGGTTGATTCTACGGTTAAATTTATCGGCGTGCCAGCAGGAAGCGTTAGTGATATAAATTTTGTCGATGATAAAAACGCTCTTATAAACATCACAATGAAGATAAGAGAGGATCTACCTATCAAGGCTGATAGTGTGGCTAGCATCGAAGTTCAGGCAATTAGTGGCGTAGCTAGTATAAATATAAGCCGAGGTACGAAGGATTTTAAACCTGGCGATAAGCCTATCTTAAAGCTTGAAGAGAGCCTTCTTTCAAAGCTTGGAAACAACGCCGAAAACATCACTTTAAAGATAAATCAAACCCTTGATAAGGTTGATGGCTTTTTCTCGGCTGAAAATATCGCTCATATCGAGTCGATCCTAAGAAATATCGATAAATTTACCCAGGCCTTAACTGACGAAGAGGGGCTAAGTGAGATCGATAGCATCGTAAAAAATGTGAAAAATTTTAGCGACAATCTAAACAAAACCGACACAAAAGAGCTTGCTAAAAATTTAAACACGCTAATTGCTAGTGCAAATTCAGTTTTTGTTTCGGCAAATTCAGCTGTCACTGGATATAGCTCGCTTCAAGGTATCGTCGCTCAAAAGGTAAAAAATGGCGAGTATGACCTTAGAAACACGCTATCTCCACTACTTAGAGAAGCTAGCGAGTTTTTAAATGGATTTGACAAAACGCTTCGCGAGTTTAGGGGTGCGCTTCAAAGGCTTGAAGATAATCCTTACGAGTTTTTCTTCACAAATCCAGTGCCAAATGACAAAGGAGATAAAAAATGAGAAATTTAATCTTTCTAGCAGCTGCGTTTTTATTTTTTGGCTGCTCGCTAAAGACTGATGTGCCAGTGGCAACTATGTATGAAATTCACTACTCAAACAAAGAGTGCTCGGCTGAAAATAAACAAAAAGAGCTAAAAAATGTCTTTATAGAAAATGTAAGCGCCCTTGATATGGTTGATACCAGAAAGATCCTAATCGTCGCCGAAAACAACAAGATAAGATATCTAAGCGACGCTAAATTTGTCTCTGAGCCAAGCGAGATGATCTATAAGTCGCTCGTAAAAGGGCTTTACTCAAACTGCGCTGCAAAGCCGATATTTTCACCAAATGCAAAGGATCTTAGGCTAAAAGTTAGTATCATCTCACTTCAAATAAGAGGCGATAAGGCCGAAGTTTCGCTAGCTTATGAGCTATTTAACGCAAACACCTCGCTAAAATCAGGCATGATCACAAAAGAAATTTTCTGCCCAGATCCAAGCTCAAGCACTATTTTTGAGACGATAAATAAGGCTGCAAATTCAGCTATCGATACTTTAATCTCTGAAATAATCTACTAAAATTTTCTTAAATTTTTGGCTGTGAAAGCTTAAATTTACAGCCAAAAATAGCTTATTTTAAAGACCTTTTGTTATAATGCGGCTTTAAAATACGGAGAATTAATGAAGAAAATTTTAATAATCGCAGATGGAGCTTTTGCAAGAAATTTTTTAGATAGACTTCTTGGGGCAAAGTCAAATTTACACCACTACATCGTTGTTTCAAACGAAGATCACAGCCAAAAGGCAAATTACGAAAATTTTACATTTTATCAGTTTGATCCAACCAGCCTTTCAAAGCTAAAAAGTGTTAGCGATGGCTATTTTAGCCAGTTTTGCATCGTGAGCGACAATGAAAAAGAGGCGCTTGCTGTTTATGAAAATTTAAGACAGATCAGCACAAAAACTGAGACCATTTTTATGAACTCGTGGGAGCTTGATGAAAAGTGCAAGGAGACTTTTGCAAGCGACAAACACTTAAGCGTGGTTGATATCAGAGATATCGCAGCTTCAAGGCTCATGGACTATCTGCCAGATATGCCTGTATATGCTGATAATATCGGCTTTAGTGAGGGCGAGATCATGGAAGTTAAGGTGCCTATTGGTAGCTCATATATGTATCGCCACGTAAGCTCGATCGCTCAAAAAAGATGGCGGATAGCGCTCATTTACAGAGGCGCTGAGATCATCTTGCCAAAGCCAAATACAATGATCCAACCAAGCGATATCTTGCTAATTGTTGGCGATCCAAACGTGCTTCAAAATGTTTATCGCTCGATAAAACGCGAGAGTGGGCAGTTCCCAAGCCCATTTGGCAGCAACATCTACACTTTAATCGATATGAGATCAATGAGCAAAGAGCGCGTTAGCAAACTCATAAAAGATAGCCTATATGTGCATTCAAAACTAAATAACAAACGCCTTATATTTAGGGTGATAAACCCAACTTTGGGCGAAAATTTAGAGACGCTAAAGGCTATAAAAGAGAAAAATATCCTTGTTTTGATGGATTATTTTAACAGCGATAATAAATCGATAAAAGATGACGTTTTAAAACACGACATCGGACTAATTATAAGTGATGATAGATACTTTTTTAAATTTCAAAAGCTCTTTTATGAGCTTAAAATTCCAGTGCTAAAAACTGGCAAAATTTTGCTCTCAAAGGTAAAAGAGGGCGTGATACTAGGCGATCAAAGTCAAGAGGTGGAGAATCAATCAGCCGTCATTACAGACTGCTGCGCGCAGCTTGATTTGGAGATGAGATTTTACTATTTTGACAACAAGCATAGTGACGATGAGGCGCTAAAAGAGCATTTTGAGAGCATTAGCACGCTCTTTTCAAAGCGTATAAAGATAGAAAATCACAGCCTGAAAAACCCGCTAGTAAAGCTAAAAGGCACAAATGATCTGCTTCATTTTGTGATGTTTAGCAAGAGCGTGGCAAATGGTAGCGCATTTGCCTTTTTATCGACAAATTTAAATAGACTTTATAAAAAACTAAGCCAAAACGCACAGCTTTTTGTGCCAGTAAGTGAGTAGAAAATGCAGATAAATTTAAACCTTAAGGAAAAAGGCTCAAGCTACAAAATTTATATAAACGAGCTTGAGAGATTAGAGCTAAAAGGCAAGGTTGGCATCGTCACAAATGCCAAAGTGGCGGGGCTTCATCTTGAAAAGCTACTTAGCGTTTTAAAGTGCGATGAGAAATTTATCATTAGCGTGCCAGACGGCGAAGAGTATAAAAATTTAAATACGATAGAACAAATTTTAGAGCAGCTTTTTGTTAGTAAATTTGACCGCTCATCTACGCTAATCACCCTTGGTGGTGGCGTCATCAGCGATATGACCGGCTTTGCGGCAAGCATATATGAAAGAGGGATAAGCTTCATTAATATCCCGACCACGCTTTTAGCGCAGGTCGATGCTAGTGTGGGCGGAAAAACGGGCGTAAATAACAAATTTGGTAAAAATTTAATAGGCTCATTTTATCAGCCAAAGGCAGTTTTTTGTGAGATAAATTTCTTAAAAACATTGCCAAAGAGAGAATTTGCAGCTGGCGTGGCTGAGGCTTTAAAAATGGCGATAACCTTTGATAAAGAGATGTTTAGCTGGCTAAAGAGCGTAAATTTAGACGATGAAAATTTAGCAAAGCTAGTTGAAAAGTCTATAAATTTAAAGGCTAGAGTGGTTGAGCAAGATGAGAAAGAAAAGGGGCTAAGAGCGATCCTAAACTACGGACACACCTTTGCTCACGTCATCGAAAATGAGACAAACTACAAGGAATTTTTACACGGCGAAGCGGTAGCGATAGGTATGAATATGGCAAATCGCTTAAGTGTTAGACTAGGTCTTATGAGTGAGGCAGAGGCTAGAGAGATCGAGCAGGTCTTAGTGAAATTTGATCTGCCCGTAAGCTACAAAATAGAAAATGAATATGCATTTTACGAGGCGTTTTTTATGGATAAAAAGACAAAAAATGACAAGATAAATTTCATCATCGCAGATAAAATCGGCAGTGCGATCGTCAAAAATGATGTCAAAAAAGAGGACGTTTTAGAAACTTTGAGAGAATTTAAATGAAAAAGATCCTTGTTTTTCTACTTTGCTGCTTTGCGCTTTACGCTGAAGAAAACGCTACACTTGAGCAAAATAGCTCACAAAATTTACAAAATAGCGAGCTTATAAAAGAAATTTCAAATCTAGATAACTCCCTAAAAAACAACATCTGGATCACAAGATACGCCAACTACAACACCTATCAAAGGCTACTTGACGAGCTTGAGCAAAATGAAAATGAGCTTAAAAAGCTTGATAAAGGCTCAAAAAGAGGTGGCGATCTCATAAAGAGAAGTCAAACTCTAAAAGAGCAGATAAATTTGTTAAAAGAGTATGAGAAAACGCCATTTTCAAATATGCTAGCAGCCCCAGAAATGGAAAATCCGCCTAGGATAAATAGCCCAGTGGCGCTAGTATCTGGTTTTTCATACATCAAAAAGATAAGAAGTGACAAGATCGAGTACCAAAGGCACATCAAAGAGCTTGAGACATTGCTTGAAAAGCTTGAAGCAAAAGAAAATTTGCTAAATAGACTAAATTTGATAGATGATAGCGAGCAAAATAGAGCAAGTCTAAATCTTGTAAAACAAGAGATAGGCGACTTCAAAGCGGCAAAACAGATCGCTGATACCACTTATAACGTCTATGAAAAAAGGGCAGATGAAGCGGTAAATATGACGACATCTGACATCAAGGCTCAGTTTTTAAGCATGGGCTACACAGCCATCGTCATCCTTTTAACGATCGGACTAACATTTATCGCTAAATTTATCGTTAAAAGAACGATCACGGATAATGAGAGATTTTACACGGTCAATAAATTTCTAAACGTGCTAAATATCACCGTTATCATCATAATACTTCTCTTTTCATACATAGAAAATGTCACATATCTAGTTACAGTGCTAGGTTTTGCCTCAGCTGGTATTGCCATCGCTATGAAAGATATGTTTATGAGTATGCTTGGTTGGATGGTTATCATGTTTGGTGGCACTATCCACGTGGGCGACCGCGTCAGGGTCTATCACGATGGGAGCGAATTTGTAGGCGATGTTATCGATATTTCGCTACTTCGCCTAACCGTTTTTGAAGATGTTAGCTACTCTACTTATAAGACAAACCGCCGTGCAGGTAGGATCATCTTTGTGCCAAATAACTACATCTTCACAGACCTCATCGCAAACTACTCGCACTATGGCATGAAAACCGTTTGGGATGGCATTGATGTCGTGATAAGCTTTGATAGCAATCACAAAAAGGCCGCCTATCTAGCAAAAAATATAGTAAAAAAATATTCAAAAGGCTATACAGACATCGCAAAACGCCAGATGAACAAGCTAAGAAGCCAGTACAGCATCAAAAATCCAAATGTAGAGCCAAGAATTTATACATTTTTTGAGCCTTATGGTATAAATATCTCATGCTGGTATATGTCAAACTCATACGCCACGCTCGCTCTAAGAAGCACGATAAGCGCTGAGATAATCGAGGCATTTTTGGCTCACGATGATATAAAGATAGCTTACCCAACACAAACTATGTTTATAGGTAAAAAAGAAACGCCAAGTGATCACATAGCTCACACTGAGCAAGAGGGCGAAAATATCTAATGCAAAAGATATTTTTTAAGACATTTGGATGCCGCACGAACATCTATGACACCGAGCTTTTAAAGAGCTATATCAAAGACTACGAGATCACAAACGACGAAGATGGCGCTGATATCGTAGTCATAAACTCATGCACCGTGACAAACTCGGCTGATAGTGGCGTTAGAAACTATATAAACGGCGTAAAAAGACGTGGTGCAAAGGTGATACTAACAGGATGTGGTGCGGTTAGTAAAGGCAAAGAGCTATTTGCAAGTGGAATTTACGGCGTGCTAGGAGCTAGTAAAAAGAGCGATATAAACGAGCTTTTAAAACAAGAAAAGCCCTTTTTTGAGCTTGGAAATTTAAACTCAGTCGATAAAAACATCGTCACAAACTACGAAAATCACACAAAGGCCTTTATCAAAATTCAAGAGGGCTGCAACTTCAACTGCAGCTACTGCATCATCCCTTCAGTGCGTGGCAAAGCTAGAAGTATGGACGAGACGATGATACTAAAAGAAGCTAGAATTTTAGCTCAAAATGGCTATAATGAGCTCGTGCTAACTGGCACAAATATAGGCAGCTACGGCAAGGATACAAATAGCTCTCTTGGCAAACTGCTAGCAAATTTAGGCAAAATTTCAGGCATCAGACGCATAAGACTTGGCAGCATTGAGCCAAGCCAGATAGATGAGAGCTTTAGAGAAATTTTAAAAGAGGAGTGGCTGGAGCGCCATCTACACATCGCACTTCAGCACACAAGCGAGGCGATGCTAAAGATCATGCGTAGGCGAAATAATGCTTTTAGCGACTTAGAGCTTTTTGATGAGCTAAGCTCACTTGGCTTTGCTTTAGGGACTGACTATATCGTGGGCCATCCAGGCGAGAGTGAAGAAATTTGGGCAGAGGCGGTGGAAAATTTCAAGAAATTTCCTATCACGCACTTGCATGCTTTTGTCTATTCGCCAAGGCGTGATACTCACTCAGCGACGCTAAAAAGCGACGTTAGCGGCGACGTGGCAAGGAGTAGGCTCAAAATTTTGCAAGCCATAGCTTTGCAAAATAATGAAAATTTTAGAAAAAAACATAATGGTGCTTTAAAAATTTTAGTCGAGCAAAAAAACGGCGACTTTTACGAGGGCTTTGATCAGTTTTACAACAAAGCTAAAATTTCTAGTCAAAACGACATAACAAAAGAGTGGTTGGAGGTAAGCGAATATGAAATTAAGCCAGATGCCAATTATGCAAAAATTTAAATTTAATAAGAAAAATATCCTAATATTTGCCGCTGTAGCTCTGATAATAGCGCTACTTTTTGCTGTGAGCAAAGAGCCACGAAACATCACTTACTCGCAATATATGCAACTAATGGATGGAAATTTCATCGATAAAGCGGTTATCGATGAAGACGAGGTCATCCTCTATGCGCAAAATAACCGCTTTGCCATCATAAAAGAGGGCATAGATATAAAAGAGCTCATCAAAAAGGTCCCAGTGGAGCGAAGCGTGCAGTATGTCACGCCTGGCATGGTTTGGGGAAGCATCATTTTTGTTTGTCTTGTGCTTTGGTATGCCTATATTTTTAGGGCTATTAAGAAAAAAGAGGAGAGCCTTTTAAGCAAAAGAGACGGCGCTTTTGAGATAGAAAGCGTGCTAAACCAAAATGCGATGCCAGTCATCTCAAACGTAAGATTTAGCGATGTGGCGGGCATTAACGAGGTCAAAAGCGAGCTTAGCGAGATAGTTGATTTTCTTAAAAATCCGCAAAAATATAGAAATTTTGGTATCAAAATGCCAAAAGGCGTGCTAATGATAGGGCCTCCTGGTGTCGGCAAGACGCTTGTGGCAAAGGCAGTCGCAGGCGAAGCCAATGTGCCGTTTTTTTACCAAAATGGCGCAAGTTTCGTGCAAATTTATGTCGGCATGGGCGCAAAAAGAGTTAGAGAGCTATTTAGCAGAGCCAAATCCTACGCACCATCAATCATCTTTATCGACGAGATAGACGCCGTTGGCAAGAGCAGGGGTGGGACCAGAAACGACGAGCGAGAAGCCACGCTTAATCAGCTGCTAACCGAGATGGACGGCTTTGAAGACAACTCAGGTGTCATCGTCATAGCAGCTACTAATAGGATCGAGATGATCGACGAGGCACTGCTTAGATCAGGGCGCTTTGATAGGCGTATATTTTTATCAATGCCTGATTATAACGACAGGGTGGCGATCTTAAACACATATCTAAAAGATAAAAAGTGTGAAGTGCCAGCTGAGGATATCGCTAGGATGAGCGTTGGCTTTTCTGGTGCGGCACTTAGCACGCTTGTAAATGAAGCTGCGATAAATGCCCTAAGAAACGGCGAGAGCGTGCTTAGGATGAGGGACTTTGAAGCTGTTTTAAACAAGGTCTTGCTCGGCAAGAAAAAGGTGCTAAGTTACAGCGAGAGCGAGAAGAAAATTCAAGCTATCTATCAAGGCGCAAAGGCTCTAAGTGCATATTGGTTTGATGTGAAATTTGAAAAAATTTCGCTCATTGAAGACCGCTTTATGGCGACTGAGCAAGAGATCGAGTCAAAGTCGCAGATGCTCTCACGCATAAAGGTGCTCATCTCTGGTATGTGTAAGCTTGAGATTGACGAAAACGATATCTTTTCAAACTCGAGTAACGACTTAAATTTAGCAAAAGAGATCGCTTCAAAGATGGTTTATGAGTATGGCATGGGAAATTCTTTCGTGCCAAATCCAAACGATGTCGAAGAGATATTAAAGCAGGCAAAAGATGAGATAACCTCCTTTTTAAAGGGCACGAACGAGCAGATCGCAAGGATAAGCTCATATTTGCTTGCTTATGAGAGCGTAGATAAAGAGACGCTTGCTAAAATTTTAAATGAAAACTACTAATAAAGGAGAAAAAATGAAAGCAAAAATAGGAATTCTAACTATGTCAGATCGCGCAAGCGAGGGTACATACGAGGACAAATCAGGCCCAGCGATCAAAGAGGTGCTTGATAGCTGGATAGTAAGTGAGAGAGAGTATTTTTACGAGGTGATCCCAGATGAGCTTGATCTCATAAAAGAGAGGCTTATCTATATGATAGACGTGCTAGGATGCGACCTTGTGCTAACGACTGGAGGCACAGGACCAGCAGTGAGAGATGTCACTCCAGAGGCTACTGAGGCAGTTTGTGAGAAGATGATGCCAGGCTTTGGCGAGCTTATGAGAGCTGCGAGCCTAAAATACGTCCCAACAGCGATCCTATCACGCCAAACAGCAGGCATCAGAGGTCATGCGCTCATTATAAATTTACCAGGACAGCCAAAGGCGATAAAAGAGTGCTTGGAGCCAGTATTTCCAGCTGTGCCATACTGCATCGACTTGATCGAGGGTGCATTTATCGAGACTGATGAAAACGTGATGAAAGTTTTCCGCCCAAAACAAAAGAAAATTTCATAAACAAAATTTGTTAAACCACTAAAATTTAATGCCACCGTCTTTTATGAAGAGGTGGCAAATTTTATTTTATCTACTTCTATCTCTTTGAATTTGATGCTTTTTTAGCTGCTATTTTTATTTTTGCTTTCGTGTGCATCTTTTTTGACTAGTTTTTAGTTTGCTATTTTGTTTTGATTTGTTACTGTTATTAAATTTATATCATATTTTGTGAGTTATGGCTATTTTAAAGCTAGTGTGGCAAAAAATTTGCAAGGCATGGCATTAAAGATTGCTTACATAGTGATTATTAATGAAAGTAAATTTTTAATAGCAACTTTTATTTAAATGCCTTTAATCCAACATCACAGAGCTTTTTTAGTCTTAAACTCTAATTTTGCTACCTCATGTAACGTTAATTTTTAAAAAAAAGATAGATAAAGCGTTTGAAATTTTGAGCCAAATGGTTTAATTTATTTGTTTTTGATCTTTGCCCCTAGCTTGCAGGGCAGGCTGACAAGATTTTCTAAAAGATTTATAGCTAAATTTGTATTATTTTAAATAAATACTATACAAATTAGCATTTTTAATAATGAAAATTTAATGTATATTTCTATTTAATTTATAAATTATCATATATGTCTAAAAATTTATAAAAAAACTTGATAGTAATGCTATCAAGGTTAAGTATATTTTTATCACTTTATGCTATAATCTGCCAAAAATTTTAAAAAAGGAAAAGAAAATGGCAGATAAATTTGAATTTCAAACCGAGGTCAATGACCTTTTAAATTTGATGATCCACTCTCTTTACTCAAACAAAGAGATATTTTTAAGAGAGCTCATATCAAACTCAAATGACGCACTTGACAAGCTAAACTACCTATGTTTGACCGATGAAAAGTATAAAAATTTGAGCTACACTCCAAGGATCGATATTAAAGTCGATGAAAAAGCCAAGACTTTAACCATCAGTGACAATGGTATCGGCATGGACAAAGACGAGCTTATAACAAATTTAGGCACCATTGCAAGAAGCGGTACAAAGGGTTTTATGCAAAGCTTAAGCGGCGATGCCAAAAAAGATAGCTCGCTGATCGGCCAGTTTGGCGTGGGCTTTTACTCAGCATTTATGGTGGCAAACAAGATCGAAGTCATAAGCAAACGAGCTTTAAGCGACAAAGCCTATAAATGGACATCTGACGCAAAAAGCTATGAGATCGAAGATGCCAAAAAAGATGGCTTTGGAACAGATATCATCTTACATTTAAATGACGATGAATTTGCAAATTCTTGGCGTATCGAAGAGATAGTTAAGAAATACTCAAACCATATCCCTTATCCTATCTTTATGGATAAAGAGAGCTATGTCGCACCAAAAGAAGGCGAAAAAGAAGGCACTTATGAGACCAAAAACGAGCAGATAAACAAGGCAAATGCGCTTTGGAGGCTAAATAAAGCTAGTCTAAAAGAGCAAGACTACAATGACTTTTATAAGCAAATTTCACATGATAGCAGCGACCCGCTCCTTTATATACACACAAAAGCCGAGGGCAAGATCGAGTATTCTACGCTATTTTACGTGCCAAGCACGGAGCCGTTTGACCTCTTTAGGGTTGATTATCAAAGTGGTGTGAAGCTCTATGTGAAGAGAGTTTTTATAACTGACGATGCAAAAGAGCTTTTGCCGCCGTATCTTAGATTTATCAAAGGTGTGATCGATGTTGAGGATCTACCGCTAAATGTAAGCCGCGAAATTTTGCAAGAAAATGTGATCATGCGAACCGTTAAAGAGCAAAGTGTGAAGAAAATTTTAAGCGAACTTGCGAAGTTAAAAGAGAGCGACCGCGATAAATACATAAAATTTTACAAACTATTTGGCAAGGTTTTAAAAGAGGGACTTTATGGCTTTAACGCTGAAAAAGAGCAAATTTTGGATCTTTGTCTATTTAAAAGCTCAAAAAGAGACGGACTTATCAGCCTAAAAGAGTACAAAGAGGCGATGAAAGAGGATCAAAAATCGATCTACTATATAAGTGGTAATAACGAAAATATGCTAAGAAATTCGCCGCTTCTTGAGAGCTTTAAGAAAAACGACATTGAAGTGCTTATTATGGATGAAGAGATCGATACGATCGTTATGCCAATGGTCAATGAATTTGACAAAACACCTCTAAAATCAGTCTCACATGCTGATATAAACGACGAGATTAAAAGTGATGAAAAAGTCGATGAGAGCAAGGTTGCAAACACACTTGTTAAGATGAAAGAGATCTTAAAAGACGAGGTTAAAGACGTTAAGCTAAGCTCAAGGCTCTCAAGCTCGGCTGCGGTGTTAATTTACGACAAAAACGACCCTGATTACGCTATGCAAGAGATGCTTAAACAGATGGGACAAGGCGCAAATGCTCCAAAAGTTAAGCCTATCTTAGAGATCAATGCTGATCATGAAATTTTCGCAAAACTTGAGAAAAACGAGGCGATGATATATGACATCGCACCTTTACTTCTTGATATGGCAAGGCTAAATGAGGGCATGAGCCTAGAAAATCCAGCTAAATTTTCAGAACTTCTAACAAAAGTGATGATAAAAGCTATATAAAATTCATAAGCCCAAAGAAATTTGGGCTTTTTAAATTTGTAGTTTTGTAAAAGCCTAAAATAATGCGAACCAAGTGAAATTTGGCTCCATAGTTAGTTTAAGCTTTTACTTTTTTTGCTCTTTATATTTTAAAATTTGAGCGTAAATTTCATCTTTTAATTTTAGCTTCTCTTTTTTTAAAGCATCAAGCTCAGAGGCTTGTGCGGCTTTGCTATATATTTTTTCATTTAGCTCATCATGCTTTTTGCAAAGTGCAGCAAAATGAACATCTACTTTTTTCAACTCATTTATGAGATCAGTGTATTCGTGTAACATGCTTATCTCCTGTAAAAAATTTATAAATTCTAACAAGGCTTTGTAAATGCTTGGCTATCTAAATTTAGATCTATAAAAGTTTCTAGTATATAGCGGTTAAGCCAAATTTATATCACAAAATCAAATGCAAAAACTAAACGTATTTTAGCTCTTCTGGCTTGTGTTTGCTCTTTACTAGGCGTTTGGTTAGGCGTATGCCATCAACTGTGCCGATGACTAAAAGCTTTGTACCTGTGCCAATCAAAGTGTCGCCATTTGGCATCGGGATAAATTTATTATTTATGTCTCTAATGCCTACCACGTCAGCATTTGTGATATTTCTTAAGTGCGTCTCTTTTAGTCTTTTAAACCTGATCCAAGAGTAATCAGGCACAAGAATTTCTTCTATATCGATTGGCGAGCTTTTTGTGTATAAAAATTGCTCAAGTAAATTTTCCATATCAGGTCTTACGCTCATGGCACTTAGACGCTGTGCAACTAGGCGAGATGGACTTACGACGTTATCAGCACCAAGTTTTTTTAGTCTTTGGGTGTCATCTTCGCTATCTGAGTTTGTGATGATGTGGTAAGGTTTTTTGCGGTCTATCTCTTTTTCATAAAGTCTAACAGATGCTATGAGCGCGATATTATCAGCGATATTTGGGCTAAGAGTGATTAAGCCTTTTGCGCTTGATAGATGCGTTTTTAAAAAGGCGATTTGAGTGTGAGGCTGAGCTTTTATGAAGTATGGATACTTGTAAATTTGAGCTAATTCTGCGATATCTTCTCTGTCATCAACCACCACAAATGGTATGTGATTTTCACGAAACTGAGCGCTAAGCTCGATCGTGTAGAGATTGTGATAACAAATAACGAAGTGATTTTTTAGTCTTGCGATCTTGTAAAGCATACGCCTTTCCTTTAAAATGCTAATTAATGTGCCTCTTTTGAGAACTTCTACAACGATACCGATTGATAGCGTAAAAATAATGAAGCCAACAAGGATAAATGTTATAGTAAAAATTCGCCCCTTTGGAGTAATGGGCGCAACTTCGGTAAAACCGACCGTCGTAAAGGTCATACCTGCTTGATAAAAGGCATCTATGAGAGAGAAGTTATCTATAAAGATGTAACCTAGTGTTCCAAAAAGTAACAGTAGTACGACTGAAATTAGTGGAAATCTAAAAGGTTTTAGTTGTTCGTAAAGCTCAGTATCTAGGCTTATTTCTGGTTTTGCGGAGTTTGACCAGTTGAGGAATTTTAAAAGTCTTGAGAGAAAAGACATAAATTCCTCTTCATTTTATCTCTTAGTTTGACTGTTTTTTCATAGTTCTTAGAGTAGAAGCAGCAACTTTTATTCTTCTTGTTGTGCCATCTTCTAGAGTAACACGGATAGTTCTAAGATTTGGTAAAAATCTTCTTTTAGTTTTATTGTTGGCGTGGCTAACGTTGTTGCCTACCATTGGTCCTTTGCCAGTTATCGCACATCTTTTTGACATTTTTTTTCCTTATAAACAAAAATTTCTGCTGATTTTATCTAAACAAAACCAAAGTATTGCTTAAAATGAACATTTATATTTATAAGTTTTGTTGATTTTTTATTTAATTAAGGCTAAAATAGCCCAAAATAAAAAATCGGTAAAACAAAAATGCTAACTAAAAATCAAATAGATGAAATTTCAAATTTTATCTATACAATGCCCGATGTTTTTTATGAGTGCCAAAAGCACTTGGATGAGGGGGATATCACTGCTGCTATGGAACTTTTTAGTGGTAGTGAGACTTTTAAAGCGTACTTTGCAACTATTGTAAATTTAGGCGATTTTGGTGCTCAAAATTACACTAGAGATATCTATGCGATGGCTTATCCGCTAGGCATAGACAACCTAAAAATGATAATTTGCTCTTATTTTGTTTTTATTAAATCCCCAAAAAGATATAAAAATTTTGGTGTAAATTTACACTCTATGATGGAATTTAATGCCAAATTTCTATCTGACTGGAGCAAACTTCTAAACTATCTTGGGCTAAAAAATCAAAAAAATTTATTTCTAGCTGCTTATGCGCTCATTTTGCTTATATTTTGCGAGCTGATCTTTTTGAAGTATCCTCACTCGCTTAAACATATCGTTGGTTTTTCTGATATGAGCTTTGATAGGATCTTGCAGCGAAGGTTTGATATTTCGCTATTTGGAGTACTTTTAAAGCTTGCAGGATGGGAGAGTGATAGGCTTAACAGGGAAGAGATTTTAGTTTTAAAATACTTTAAAATTTTGCTCTCTTATGAGGCTAGTACTGCTAAATTTTTTGATTTTGGCATCGATAGGATCACCGATGTTAGCGTCCATGCTTCGGCTGATATGGTTATAAATTTAAAAAAGGCTCTTAGAAAATGAAAGTAACTTTTGAGGGCTCTTTAGCCATAGTTAGGCCATTTGGATTTTTAGAGGTTAATATCACTCCTTCAAGTATCAAAAAGGCCGAGGTAGAGCAAATTTGCGCAAGGCAGATAAGTGCCATTTTACTCTCACTAAAAAATGTCACATTTTTTAGCCCACTTTGGCTAAATAGCACATGCGAGCACCTCTTTGGCATAGCTAAGCAGATAGGCGCTGAGTTTGCAGTTTGCGACTATGACGATACTTTTTACGAGCTTGTCGCAAAGACTTCAAAAAATATTTTGAGATTTTCACTCTTTGAAAATGAAAAAGTTGCGACGCTATTTTTAAACGATACGCTAGCAGATAGCAGCGAAGCCATCGTGATTTATAACAAAAATGAGCAGTATAAAGACTACATTAACTCGCTTTTAGAGCAAAAGTGCTACAAGTGTAAATTTGTAAAAAGCGTAGAAGAGTTTAACGCTGCCAAACAAGCTTACAAATACACCATCAGCACCCTAAATCACATTGTTTTAGGTAAAAAAGAGTTTAGCGCTTTTGTAAGAGGTGACGTTGTCATTTACAAGACAGCAGGGCTCATAGATAGCTCTTTTGTGCAGAATTTTGACTATAAATTTCACGAAAGATTACAAAAGATAGGCTTTAAATTTTTTGTTTTTTGGTCTGATTCTGTCGGTGCTTTAAATACTATCGGAGCTAGTTTTTTGATAAAACTATCTGAATTTAGTCAAAAAAGTGGCGGTATATTGGTTATTTGTGGCTTAAATGAGAGCAATATCTCACAGACACTTGCTTCAAATTTAAAAGCAGCAAAGATACTTTTATATAAAAAGATGGATGATTTTTTCAAAGATGACTCGACGCTTTATTTTAAAAAGCGCCTTATCGACATCGAGCCCACAAAGATGAATAAAAACTTAGTTGAGTTTTTGCCGCTTGTGATCTCAAGCGTTACAGACGTGCTCTCGCCTTTGATAGAGAGTGAAATTTTATGCCTTGATGCGAAGATTGGCAATTTTAACGTAGAGGGTGAAAATGACTATTTGCGGGTTTGTGCGCTCTTTTATGGTGATGTTGAGATGAGAATTTTGCTTGGCATCAAAAAGGACAAGCTTGGCAAAATTTGCTCCATTTTTTCAGATAATGGCGATCTGGAGTGTGGCTGTTTAAGCGGATTTTCTCAAATTTTTAGTATCATTGCAAGCAAAATTTTAGATATTTTCATCGAGAGAAATTTAAAGGTAAAACTTAGCAACTTTAAATTTTACGAAAATGAGATGTTTTTTGACAGGGCAAGCAGTGGAATTTTTGCCACATTAAATGCAAAAGAGAGCCAAACTGGCGTGATTTTTATAAGTAAATAAGGATTTAAAATGTACGTTGCACCTAGTATTTTGTCGGCTGATTTTGGAAATTTAGCAGCTGAGATAAGAGCCATTTGCGAGGCTGGGTGCGATCTGGTGCATGTTGATATTATGGATGGGCATTTTGTGCCAAATTTAACCATCGGGCCAGTCGTGGTAAATGCCGTCGCAAAGGCTGCCACAAAGCCACTTGATATACATTTGATGGTTGAAAATAACTCATTTTTTGCCGACCTTTTCTTGCCGCTAAAGCCAAAATTTCTAACCTTTCACGTAGAAGAAGAGAAGCATCCTATGAGGCTCATCGATCACATCAGAAAAAACGGCGTTAGCCCTGGCATCGTGCTAAATCCACACACGCCAGTTAGTGCGATCGAACATATCATCGATGAAGTCGATATGGTGCTTTTGATGAGCGTAAATCCTGGCTTTGGCGGTCAAAAATTTATGCCAGTCGTACTTGAAAAGACAAGAGCGCTAAGAGAGCTAATAGAGCGCAAAAATGCCAAGTGTCTAATCGAAGTAGACGGCGGCGTAAACGGGCTAAATGCACCTGATCTTGAAGAGGCTGGGGCCGATATCTTGGTGGCTGGCAGCTATATCTTCTCATCAAATTCATACGAACAAGCCATCCGCGCCATAAAGCTTGAGTTTTGAAACCAAAAAAACAACGTTTAGAAAATAGCATTGAAATTTTAGCTAGGCAAAATTTAGGCTATCACGAGTTTATCTTGAAATTTAGCGATATTGAAGAAATTTCATCGCTCATTGATGTGCGTGATCTTGATATGTGGCGAACTCTTGGGCTTGACATCACTAGAAATGAAAGCAACGAGATCGAGCTTGGCACGAGATTTAGAGATATTAGTGAGCAGGAATTTTGCGTCGTTGATATCGAAACGACTGGTGGCACGACAAATGGTCAGATCATCGAAATAGGCGCTATAAAAATGAAAAATGGTGTTGAAATAGGGCGCTTTGAAAGCTTTGTAGCAGCTTCTATGGTGCCTGAAAATATCACCGAGCTAACTGGCATAAGCTCGAGCGATCTAGTTGGGGCGCCAAATTTGCTAAATGTGCTAGAGCGATTTAAAGTTTTTCTTGGAACTAGCGTCTTTATCGCGCACAACGTAAATTTTGACTACGGATTTATCTCGCATAGCCTAAATGAGATCGGCCTTGGCATTTTGCTAAACAGAAAGCTTTGTACCATCGATCTTAGCCGCCGAACCATCGCTTCGCAAAAATACGGCCTTGGCTCGCTAAAAGAGCTTCTTGGCATAAACAACACCCACCACAGAGCCCTAAATGACGCAATAGCAGCGGCTGAAATCTTTAAAGTCTGCCTCACACGCCTGCCTTTTAGCATCCAAACGACAGAGGATCTTATAAGTTTTAGCAAAAATGCCCCAAGCGTAAAGCTAAAGCCAGAGCCAGTTTTAAAAGCTTTGGAGTAGGGCTGGTTTAAATTTAAGCCACTTGGGCTGAGATTTAGAAATTTGATTTAGATTTGAACGAGGTTGTCTAACTTCGTCTAGTTTGCGATCACAATACTTTCAAAAACGCCTCGATCTATCTGGGCACACGCCAATCTTTATAAACCTCCTAAAACAAACGTTGCCATTTTGGATAAATTTCA
>CAUUIN010000011.1:0-30122 GCA_963545295.1 uncultured Campylobacter sp.
TCTCGCCTCTGTGAATTTTGTTTAAAACCTCTTTACTAAGCGTATCAAATGGCTTCATCCTGCCATCTGGACTTTGCACGATAAGCCTAGCAAGCTTGTCTGCATGCTCTTTGCTGATATGCGGCAAGAAATCCTCTGCCTTCAGCGAGCTAAAATTTAAGCCTAAAAGCAAGACCGCTATGAGAGTAGCTACTTTTTTACCACTTTTTGTTGATTCATTATCTATTAGTTTTGCGAGCTTTCTAAAGCGGCTGTTAGGATTTATGACATTTAGCAAGAAGCCAAGACCTAGCAAAAAGTAGCCGATATATGTCGGGATCTTGCCTGGGTCTTTATTGACAGAGAGGATCGTGCCTTTCTCGTCAGTATCGTATGAGCTTTGGAAAAATCTATATCCATCATAATCAAGCACGTGGTTCATATAAATTCTATAATCAAACCCTGGATCATTCGTGCCATCTTTTACGACAACCTCGCTTGAGTAGCTCATAGGAGAATTTGAGCCAGGATATCTTTTTAACTCAAAGTCTTTTAGGTAGAGGCTAAATGGAAGTTTTATCTGCTGAGCTCCCCATGAAGCATTAAATTTCTGTCCAGCCACAGCGATACGTGAAGGCTCCATTAGGTTGTAAAATACATGCATCTCTTTACTCTCACCTTTGTAGTTTAGCTCAGCTATCAACGCGTTAAACTCGCTATCCTTTGAGCTAACTAGCTTTCTTGTGGCGTGTGCTGAGACTAGCCTTGGGGCGAAATTTATATTTGAGATAGTATATAAGCTGCCTGTGCCAAATTCATTCACACTGCCAGCTTTTAGCTCAGTTTTAGAGCTATCTGCCATAGTAAATTTTGAAAGATCAGCATTTGAAGTAACCGTAAAATTTCCATCATTTAGCCTAAAAAGAACGTATTTTTTATTTTCATCTGGTTTGGCATTAAAGATAAAGCTAGTATCTCCAACTCTCGCCTCTTCTTCTTCAAGTAAAAATATCTCTTCGCTTTCGCTCTCATTTGAGACTACAAACTCAACGACAGGCTTTCCACTATCATCATTTACAAATTTATAACTTGCATTTGGCACAAATTCTTTAAATTTTAAACTAGCCTCGCCATCTGCTGTTTTTAGATTTAGATCAAAGCCCTTCTTTACATCAGCAAGCCCCAAAGGTATAGCTGAGCTGATCTCTTCGCCTTTGTCGTTAAGCGCTGTTAAATTTAGATATGAAACCTTCGTGCTAACAACGTTTGAAGCAGTGTTTTCACGTATATGCATATCAGCTTCAAAACCAAGGTATCTTGTGATGCCAGCACCGATTAAGATGACGATAAAACCTAAGTGAAAGATGAGTGATGGGAGTTTTTTAGGATCAATTAGGTTGTATCTAAAGATGTTGAAGGCTAAATTTATACCAAGAAGTAGTTGGATGAGTGCGAACCAGCCAGCACCATAAACATAGTACCAAGCTGCTTCTGTGCTAGTTTTGCTCTCTATGATAGTGGCGGCTCCGCTAGCTATAGCAAAGATTATCATCAAAACGATAGCTGAGCCCATACTTAAAAATAATGTTTTTGGATTTAACATCTGCTTCCTTTTATTTATATTGTGGCAAAGCTACCGAAGTGAAATTTATCTTAAATAACTGCCCTGCTTTGTTTCAGTTGAAACTGGTTTATTTTCGTTTGTATCTTGATCTGCAAGTGCATCTTTACCTTTTAGATAAGCTAGTATTGCACCTAAGTCATTGTTTGAGATGATCTTAGCTTGGTTTTGCATCACGTTTTTACCGCTACCACCAAAGCTTGAGTCACTTCTATAAGAGATGATGCTATCTTCTATATCTTTAGCATCCATGTTTTTAAGTGGTGTTGAGCCAAATGGTCTTTTATCTGCGCTTTCGCCATGGCAGCTAGCACATTGTTTCTCATAAAGCTCTTTTCCTAAAGATACGCTATATCTACCTTTTCTATCAACGCCAAATTTTAAAATTCTATTATCTTTATAGCGTCTTGGATCTTCATCGACATAGACATTTACTTTTTCGTTTCTGTCATTAGCCTGCTTTTTTGCCATTTCGGCAAGCTCTTTACCAAACTCACCACGAGCCTCTATATAATACACCTGAGAAGCTGCAAAGGCATTTGCCACCAAAAAACACGCCAAAAAAGAAATTTTGATATTTTTCATGAGTTTCCTTGAAATTTTGCTCTAAATTTAAAAATCCCGGATCAGATTACTCCGACCCGGGATTATATCATAAGTTGATTAACGAGCTATGAATTAGAATGAGTATTTAGCTTCGAATCTGAATTTATCAGTTTTTTCTTTATCTCCGTTATGCTCTTTTTCTGTTTTAAAGGCATAGAATGAGCTAAATTTCAACTTTTTGTTGTATTGATAAGCAAATCTTGGAACGAATTCCTCAACCTTAGTCTTCTCATCTGTTTTGTAACTACCTTTGATATAGTCTAGACCAGCTGTAAATTTATCAAATGTATATGCACTTGTTGCATAGAAGTAACTGCCCTTGCCTTCTGCACGTGTCCAGTCAAATACATCTTCGCCAGCATCGATTAAGCCACCTTGATCTTCAAATGTAAATACTGAATATTTACCATCTTGATAGTTTTGAGTTTTGTAACCGATATAGCCAGCAGCTAGGTCAAAGCCATATAATGAAGTTGAAAGTTCACCAGCATAGAAATTGCCATCATCATAACCAAGAGCATTTTTTGCACTTATGTCAGCCTGGCTATGTGCATAATTAATTCTTGCACCTAAAGATATATCGTTAGTTATTGCAAAATTTCCTGATACATCAGCCGCAAGAACATCAGCTAAGTTAGTTAATGTGCCATACCATAGTTGAAAATTAATAGGATCGTAAGAGCCAGCAATACCAGCTGCATATAGATTACCAACATCGTATGAACTCAAGTAACCAGTTTTTTCATATAGTTCACCATCACTCTCAGTATCATCACCTTCAATAGCATCAAAAGCTAGAGCTGTTAAAGTAAGGCCTTCGATATCTTCATTTACTACTCTTACACCAGTACCGATAGCATCATCAGTAAAGTATGAACCGATCTCTTGTTTACCAGCTGTTATAGTAGTGCCGCCGATCTTATAGCCAAGATAGAATTGGTGAACACCAAATCCTTTAGTTGTATCTGTTTTATCTGTACCAGCACCTGCATTATCGCCTGAACCGTCAGTTTTATTATACCTTAGGCCAATAACACCAAAGAAGTTATCATCGATAGCAGCTTTAAAATTTGTTACCATTTTAAAGTTATGGCCAGCGTCACTGCTTTTTACATCAGCTTTACTCTCTTTGTTGTGAGTATTTGTATATCTATATCTTGCAAATCCTGAAAGATCTACATTTTTTATAGCTTCTTCAAGTGGAGTAGCACTTGCTACACTTGAGAATGCGCCTAAAGCAACCAAAGCGGCTAAACTAATTTTTGTTAGTTTCATTTTTTCTCCTTTTAAGGTTTTTGTGCTGACGATTATAATCAATAAATTTTAAGATGAAGCTTAAAAAATCATAAAATTTTGCATTTTTGTTACCGATCGTTTACCGATTTTGACCAAAAAGAGATATATTTTGATAATCTTAACTTTTACAAGTGAAACTTTCAAAAGGGGATAAAAAAGGGGCCGTTGCTTTGCCCCTTAAAAGGAGTTCTAGTTTTGATTGCTGATGAAATTATATACGCTAGCAGTAAATCAACGGTAATCTAAAAAGAAATTTTCTCCTCTTTTGGTACTTCGATATTTGTTTTTATATTTTTTCTTTTAACAACTACTTCATTTTGCGGTTTTCTTATGCCATTATATGCGCCTCTTGAGCCGCCCTCTTTTATAAGAAGCATGTCTATGAGCTTATCTGCATAAAAAGTCGCATAGACAAGATCACCCTTGTCGTAGTAGTATCTATTTGCACAAAAATTTGCTTTGTTTAGTTTGTGATTTTTCACATCGCTGGCTACTATCTCGTAGCAGTATTTCGAATCTTTATAACTGACATCTTTTATAAAGCCTTTGATAGAGCTTTTTGCAGGTGTAGTTTTAGTAGCTTGCCTTGGTTGCTTGCGGACTGGTGGATTATCATCAAAAAACGAACATCCCAAAAACATAGTAGCTACTGCTAAAGGAAGTAAAATTTTAGCTTTCATCTTTTCTCCTTAATGTAAAGAGAAAAGTATAGCTTTTAAGATTAAATAAAATTTGCGAGTTTTAAAATTTGAGTTTTGTGCTTACATTAATATGTATAAATTTCTTGGGATAGACCCCAAGAAATTTAGGCTGATACGTTTAAAACATTACCACCAAGCTCGGCGATCTTTTTATCAAGCGTCTCAAGGGTCTTTTCGATAGTCTTTTGTGAAATTTCAGGAAGCTCTCCACCCCAAATTTTCTTTGCGTCCTCAAAACCCTTTGCGACGCCATCTCTACCAGCTTTTAGCTTCTCTACGTCATCGCCTGCGCCATTTAGCACAAAGCCAGCTATCCTCTCAGCTGTATTTGCGATGCCAAAAAAGCCATTTTCACTAACTAGCTCACTCGCCTCATCACTATTTAGTTCTCCTAGAGCTTTGCCATTGTAGCCGATGCCTGCTAGATCAAGGCCAGATAAAATGTCTGATAAATTTTCAGGTACGTTAAAGCTTAGACCGCCTTGAGCTAGTAAATTTGAGCTAGCGCTTTGAGTCATCTCTTTTTGATACTGCAAAAAATAGCTATTTGATATCTCTTTTGCACTTAAATTTGAAACCTCGGGCTGCTTTTTCGAAACCTCTTTTTCATCTTTATGAAGTGAAATTTCTGATTTTACATTTTCTTTTACACTTGAAGTGTTGTATGAGCTTACGATTTGACTGATTTGCATATTTGGCTCCTCTAAGTTTATAAAAACTATATCGCCAAAAAGTAGAATTTATTTAGAGCAAAGCGGGAGAGCTCCCGCTGTGATTATTTGCCAAGTGTTGCGTTTAGCATCCAGATGGCTTTTTCAAATTTAGCTATTTGATCTTGTGCGTACATCTGAGTTGTTGTGTCGCCATCTGCAAGCTCGTCAAGCTTTTTAAACTCGCCCAAAAGGTGCTTGTAATCAGCCAAAACGATCTCTAAAACTTCAGTTGGAGTGTAGCTCTCTTTTGGCTCATGTTTGATGTGGGCGACTTTTGCTAGCTCCTCAGCCTTGACGATAGGTCTGCCACCAAGCATAAGAGCTCTTTCAGCTGCGTCATCAAAAATCTCACTCATATCCTCATAGGCTTTTTCTGTATACTCGTGGACGCTAAAAAATTGGATACCTTTTACATTCCAGTGAAGATCATGGAATTTGATATAAAGTGCATTTGCATCAGCCTGAATTGTGTTTAACTGTAAAATAACTTTTGACATTTTGTCTCCTTCTTATTGTTTAAATGTGATGAAATTATATTGAGTTAGAGTTAATCACTGGTTAATCAAATAATAATTTTTATTATTTAGTATAAATTTTGACTACAAAATAAATTTAACCCATAGTCAAATGTAAAATTTAGAAATTTGTCTATTTTTTATAAGGTGTAGTTTTGTAGCCTTGCTCGATCAAACTACTCATGCCACCATCTAAATTTATAATCTTAAGATCTGAGCTATCTATCGCTGTAGCTGCTGCTGTGCTTCTTCTACCACTTCTACAAACAAGAGCGATAGGCTTTTTGATATCAACTACCTTTGAAAGCTCATCTAAAAACGCGCCCTTGTCGCTTGGATCAAAAGTGATAGTCTTCGCACCAGCTATGATGCCAGTCTCTTGCCACTCAGATGGAGTTCTAATATCGACAATCTGATCATATTTTTTGATCTCATCTGGGCTTATATTAACAGTTTTAACATCAGCTGACAACATACAACAAACAGCTCCTAAAAGTAAAATTTTTTTCATCTACTCTCCTTAAATAAATTTTTGAAATGTTAGCATGGATTATTAAATATATAAAATTTTTGTTGATAAAATTTATTAATAATAAAGTCATATAGATAATTCATTAAGAAGAAAAATAAATTTATTTATATGTCAAAGCTAGTTACTTATAAAAAATATAAATTTTAATATAAAAGGTTAAAACGCTCTCACAAAGACTGTTGTGACATAGTATTTAAAACAGAAGTGGTGTCCCCAGCGAGGTTCGAACTCACGACCTCAGAATTAGGAATTCTGCGCTCTATCCAGCTGAGCTATGAGGACAAATTTGCAAGTTAGTTTAAATTTTTATCCAAGTAGTTAAATTTTAAGGGGCAGATTGCTCTGCCCTATTTTGACCAATTAGCCATTTCTCTTTTTAATAATCTCTTCACTTACGTTTTTAGGAACTTCCTCGTAGTGATCAAATTCCATAGAGTAAGTCGCACGACCTTGAGTCATTGAGCGAAGATCTGTCGAGTAGCCAAACATTTGAGCTAGTGGACAATAAGCTGCAATGATTTTTACACCATTTCTATCATCCATTGAATTTACTTGGCCACGGCGCTTATTAAGGTCACCGATAACATCACCCATATACTCTTCTGGAGTCTCAACTTCAACTTTCATCATAGGCTCAAGGATAACCGCGCCTGCTTTTCTAGCGCCCTCTTTAAAGCCCATAGAAGCAGCAAGTTTAAATGCCATTTCAGATGAGTCAACTTCGTGGTAACTACCATCAAAAAGTGTAACTTTAACATCTTCAACTGGATATCCAGCAAGAACACCGCTTTGAAGCGCTTCTTTACAACCTTTTTCAACAGCTGGGATATATTCTTTTGGAACAACACCGCCTTTGATGTCGTTAACAAATTCAAATCCACTAGCAGCTGGAAGTGGCTCGATGCGTAAGAACACGTGACCGTATTGACCACGACCACCTGATTGTTTAGCGTACTTATACTCTTGCTCAACTGCCTTACGGATAGTCTCGCGGTAAGCAACTTGTGGCTGACCAACTTCGGCATCAACTTTAAATTCACGAAGCATACGATCAACAATGATCTCTAGGTGAAGCTCACCCATACCGCTAATGATAGTTTGTCCGCTCTCTTCATCAGTGCTAACTCTAAAGCTTGGATCTTCTTGAGCTAGTTTTTGAAGAGCGATCGCCATTTTTTCTTGATCTGCTTTTGTTTTTGGCTCAACCGCAACGCTGATAACTGGCTCTGGGAAGTCCATTCTTTCAAGGATAACCTTATCTTTTTCACTTGCAAGAGTATCACCAGTTAGAGTATTTTTTAGACCAACAACAGCACCGATTTCACCAGCAAAAAGTTCAGTAATCTCTTCACGTTTATTTGAGTGCATTTTTAGTAAGCGGCCGATTCTCTCTTTGCAGTCTTGAACTGTGTTATAAGCATAGCTACCACTTTCAAGGCTTCCTCTATAAACACGGATAAATGTTAGCTGTCCAACAAATGGGTCAGTCATGATCTTAAACGCAAGAGCGGCAAATTCGCCATCATCTGTACTTTCAACAGTCACTTCAGTGCCATCTTCATAAACACCATTTATCGCTGCGATCTCATCTGGAGCTGGCAAATAATCAACAACAGCATCAAGTAGAGGTTGGATGCCTTTGTTTTTAAACGCAGTTCCGCAAAGCATAGGTGTAATAGTCATTCTTAAACAACCTGCTTTTATACCTTTTTTGATCTCTTCTTCAGTTAGCTCTTCACCAGCAAAAAATTTCTCCATTAAGCTATCGTCTGTCTCAGAAACAGCTTCGATTAGTTTTGCGCGGTATTCTTCAGCTTTATCTTTAACTTCAGCTGGAATTTCTTCTTCAACATAGTCAGTTGGCTTTTTATCGTCATTCCAAACGTATGCTTTCATTCTTACAAGATCAACTACACCTTTAAAATTATCCTCTGCACCGATAGGAATTTGAATAGGCACTGGATTTGCTTTTAATCTTTCTCTTATTTGCTCTTCAACTCTAAAGAAATTTGCACCAATTCTGTCCATTTTATTTACAAAAACGATTCTTGGTACGTGATATTTATTTGCTTGTCTCCAAACAGTTTCAGACTGTGGCTGAACACCACCAACAGAACAAAATACCGCAACAGCACCATCAAGAACACGCATAGAACGTTCAACTTCGATAGTAAAGTCAACGTGTCCCGGAGTGTCGATTAGGTTTATTTGGTAGCCCTTCCAAAACGCTGTAGTTGCAGCTGATGTAATAGTAATACCACGCTCTTTTTCTTGCTCCATCCAGTCCATAGTAGCAGCACCATCATGAACCTCACCTATCTTATGGCTCATACCAGTGAAGAACAAAATTCTCTCACTAGTAGTTGTTTTTCCAGCATCAATGTGAGCCGCAATACCAATATTTCTTACCTTATGTAAAGGCGTTTTTCTCTCTGCCATACTAATTCTTTCTTACCAGCGGTAGTGAGCAAATGCTTTATTAGCCTCTGCCATCTTGTAAGTATCTTCCTTCTTCTTGAAAGATGCACCTTTTGAATTTGCCGCATCTAAAAGTTCATTTGCTAATTTATCAATCATTGTTCTTTCGCTTCTTTTTCTAGCAAAAGTTATAAGCCAGCGGATAGCAAGAGCTTGTTGGCGAGCTGGGCGGACCTCAACTGGTACTTGATAAGTAGCACCACCAACACGGCGTGATTTAACTTCTAAAATAGGTTTTACATTTTCGATAGCATCGTTAAAAACGTCGATGCCTTTAACCTCAGCATTTTTCTTTTCGATAGCTTTAATAGCACCATACATTATCTCTGTAGCGACGCTTTTTTTGCCATCATACATAAGAGAATTAATAAATTTAGTGATTATTTTATTTCCGTAAATCGGATCAGGTAAGACTTCCCTTACAGGAGCTTTTCTTCTTCTCATTTTGATCTTTCCTTCAAATTTTTATGAAATTTTACTCAAACGTTTACAAATTTTAGCAACGTCTGCGAACCTAAATTTTTACTTTTTTGTTGCAGCTGCAGCACCAGCTTTAGGGCGTTTTGCACCATATTTAGAACGAGAAACTGTTCTTTTTGCAACACCAGCAGTATCAAGTGCACCACGAACGATGTGATACTTAACACCTGGTAAGTCTTTAACCCTACCACCGCGAACTAAGACGATACTGTGTTCTTGTAGGTTGTGACCTTCACCGCCGATATAGCTGATGACTTCAAAACCGCTTGTAAGCCTAACTTTGGCAACTTTCCTCAAAGCTGAGTTTGGTTTTTTAGGAGTTGTAGTATAAACCCTAGTGCAAACTCCTCTTCTTTGAGGGCACTCTTTTAACGCTGGAGATTTTGACTTAACAGTCACTTTCTTGCGTTCATTTCTGACCAATTGATTTATGGTTGGCACAATAATTCCTTTCAACTAAATTTATTAAAAAGACCTAATTTTATTTAAAAAAAGCTTAAATAACGGTTAATAAGTTAGACTTATTCATACGTTCCTTTTTTTATAAAACCGCTGTCATCTTTTAAAATTTCACCCTTTGCAACGACAAATTTAATATCAAGCTCATCACTAATTAATAAAATATCCGCATCAAAGCCCTCTTTTATCTCGCCTTTTTTATTTTGCAAGGCCACACTTCTTGCCACGTTTGTCGTAAAAAATGGCAGTGCTTCTTCGATACTAAAGCCATCTTTTACAAAATTTATAAACTCTTCATAGAGGCTTTTTACGCTAGCGATGCCTATTTTTAGTAAATTTCCGTCGCTATCATAGCTAGAGTAACTACCAAAGCCGTCTGAACTAATGGTGAGCTTATTTGTCGGCAAATTCTCTTTTTTAATGCGCTTTACAGCTTCAAGTGGTGTAAGTCCTGGCATGCAGGTAAAGTCGATATATCCGCCATCTTTTATAAATTTAAAGCTTTGTTTAAAGAGCTCTTCGTTTCTATTTACGTGCGTTGGTTGAAATAGCGTGATCGGCATATCATACTCATTTAGCACTTCGTAGATCAAATTTAAGCCCTTTTTGCCATCACCCATGTGAAGCGTGGTGTGGCCTGACTTTGAGCTGATCATACCAGCCACCCTGCCAGCAGAGACTATGTGAGCAAGCTCATCTTTACTCACGCTTGATGAGCGATGGTCGCTTATGGCTAGCTTAGTGCCGATTATGGGACCAACAAAAACAATATCTTTTTCGATCTCGCCAGTTATGGTTGGCGTTTTGGAGCTGTATGCGCCTGTGTGAGCGTAGCATGTGATGCCCTCGTCGTTTAGCGCATATGCTTTTGCGACTAAATTTTCAACGCTTCTTGTAGTGCTGTCAGTTCCAAGCAGTCCGACCGCGGTCGTTATGCCAGCTTCTATTAAATTTGACAGCATGATCTCAGGCACTCTAGTCTTAAAGCCGCCCTCGCCACCGCCGCCAGTGATATGCACGTGCTTATCGATAAGACCTGGTATGGCCACTAAATTTGAAGCGTCGATCACCTTTATATTTGGCAAATTTGGCTCTAAATTTTCAGCTATGCAGACGATCTTGCCATTACATATAAATATATCTTTTTTGCCAAGAAATTTTGGCGAGTAAATTTTGGCGTTTTTTATAAGTATCATTTGGCGTCCTTGTTTATCTTAGCTATGCCAATACCTGTGAGCGCTAAAATGATAGCAAAGACAACACCCATGTAGTTTAAAATAGCCCAAGGCAAGTACTCTACCGTTGGCACGCCAAGCGTAGCTGTCATATATGCGCCAGCTGCTGACCAAGGGATGAGTGGGACGATCACGGTACCAGAGTCTTCAAGCGTTCTTGATAGATTTTTGGCTGCTAAATTTTTCTCTTTATAAAAGTCTTTAAACATCTCACCAGGGATAAGGATAGAAAGATATGAACTACCAGTGACAAATGCGACAGTTAAGCATGAGCAGATAGTTGAGATGATGACGCCTGCTGTTGATTTGACTCTTGACATGATGGTGTGAAGCACCTTTGTAAGCATGCCAGTTTTTGAGATGATGCCAGCAAAGCCCATAGCGCAGATGACTAGGATAGTGGTTGAATTTACCGAGCTTACGCCACCTCTGTTTAGAAGCTTCGTGATATCTTTTGAAAAATCCATATTAATGCCGCTCATCGTGACGTTAAAGCCAGTCATAACTGAGATAAAGCCGTTTTTGAGGCTAAAACCTTGAATGATGACGCCAAGGATGACTGAAAATAACGATGCGATGATCATGACAGGTATAGTTGGCCACTTTAGCACCGAGCCAGCCAAGACAAAAAACACAGGCAAAAGCAAGATAATATTCCAGTGAAAAATTTTATCAAGCTGACCTTGAAGTGCCAAAACCGACTCTGAAACGTTTGCACCACTGCTTGCAGCCTCGCTTCCAAAAAATAGATAGGCTGCTATCGCAACGATAGTCGCTGGGATAGTTGTATAAAACATATGTCTAATGTGCTCGTAAAGCTCGCTTCCAGCAGCTATTGGAGCTAGGTTTGTTGTATCTGAAAGCGGAGAGAGTTTGTCGCCAAAGTATGCTCCAGCCACGACAGCACCCGCAGTTGCGGCTAAATTTACTTCAAGACCTTGAGCTATGCCCATGATGGCGACACCAACTGTGCCAGCAGAACCCCAAGATGTGCCAGTTACAGTTGAGATGATAGCTGCGATGACAAAAGCAGTTAGGACTAGATACTGCGGACTTATAAGATCCACGCCGTAGTAGATGATCATAGGGATAGTGCCTGAAAATACCCATGAGCCAATAAGCAAACCGACTGCCCAAAGTATCATAAGCGCAGGTAGTGAGCTTGAAATTTTCTCTATCACCCCTTCTTGAAGCTCGCTCCAGCTATATCCTAGTCTCCAAGCGATGCCACCAGCCACAAGGGCGGCTATCAAAATGATCGGCTCAACCTTTAGTTTCATATAACCAACGCCAAGCGCAAGACCTACGATCATAACCAAGATAGGCGTAAGGGCCAGCAAAAACGAAGGCTCTTTTTTTATAGAGTTCATCATGTGTCCTTTAAATTTGAGATATTTTTGAATTTAAAGGCTACAAACTTAAATTTTTATAAAAAAATAAAATAAAATTAAAATTTAAATAAAATGTGTGAAAATTTAGCACAATTTGATATGTGCTAAATTTAGATTAGTCTTGCTTGATAGCGTATTTACCACTACCAGATGATATTATACAAAGTGACATAGCGATATAAAGATATATAAGCTCTGCTTTAAAGCCATTTACATTAGTTAGCTCAAGTAAATTTGATAAACCAAAATATGAATACAAAATAACAAGACTAGAGCCAAAAACTAGAAGTGCGCCAAGCCTTGAGTAAAAGCCAACAGCGATCATAATAGGCGCTAAAACCTCACTAAAATAGGCAAAATACGCCAAAAAACTAGGTAGTCCAGCATCAACTAAAGTGCTCTTTACTCCGCCAACTCCGTGTAAAATTTTGCCAAAGCCATGCATAAAAAGGCAAATTCCAAGACCTAATCGTAAAAATAAAAGTCCAAGATCGACATTTTTCATAATATCTCCGTTACATATTTTTAGTTAGAGATTTTATTTAATATTGATTAACGGCTTGTAAATTTTGAGATTTTGTAAATTTAAGCGGATAAATTTATAAGAGGTTAAGCCCCAGAGGCGGGGCTTAATATATTAGTTTTCTTTGATCTTTATCTTTTTATCTTTGTAAAAACCAGTACCAACTGGGATCATACGTCCAAGGATGACGTTCTCTTTTAGATCTTCAAGATAGTCAAATTTAGCAGCGATTGAGGCTTCTGTTAAGACCTTAGTTGTCTCTTGGAATGACGCAGCAGAGATCACACTATCACTTCCGATAGCCGCTCTTGTAACACCAAGAAGGATCGGCTCAGCGATAGCTGGCTCGCCACCCATTTTCATGATGCGCTCGTTCTCTTCTTTAAATTTGTTTCTTGAAACCATATCGCCAACGATGAAATTTGTATTTCCACTATCGACGATTTTGACTTGGCGTAGCATTTGAGAGACGATGATCTCGATATGCTTATCAGCGATCGCAACACCTTGGCGGCGATAAACTTGCTGAATTTCACTGATTAAATAGTAGTGAAGTGCCTTCTCACCAAGAATTCTTAAGATGTCGTGGCTTGAGATGAGTCCGTCTGTTAGTTTCTCACCAGCATGAACAAATTCGCCATCTCTTACTTGTATCTGACGGCTTTTTTCTATCAAATACTCAGCTGTCGTGCCATCTTCTGCTTGGATGATGATGCGCTCTTTTGAGCGAAGTGGCTTGTCAAATCTAACAACACCATCGATCTCTGCAACGATAGCTGTATTTTTAGGGCGTCTTGCTTCAAATAGCTCACTAACTCTTGGAAGACCACCGGTGATATCTTTTGACTTAGCAACAGCTTTTGGAGTTTTAGCCAAAATGTCAGCCTGAGCTACTTCATCGCCACTTGAAACAAAGATCGCAGTTTTTGGATCAAGCGGATACTTGATCAAATGCCCACTCTTTGTAGTGATAATGATCGCTGGTTTTACGCCACTTGGCAAATACTCGTTGATAACAAGACGTCTTTGACCAGTTGCCTCGTCAGCTTGCTCAGTCGCGCTATATCCTGGCTCGACATCCTCAAAGCTAACCACACCAGCTTCTTCTGCGATAGTTGGAGTTGAGTATGGATCCCACTCAGCGATTATCAACTTGTCATCTTTTTCAGGTAGTGAGACCACTGTCGCTCTTTCTACCGCATCATTATCTGATACTTGAATGATAGAATTTCTTGGGATGTAGTGGCGAACTGCCTCACGTCCATCCTTGTCTGAAACGACAACAAAGAAGCCTTTTTCAGTTACTTTGTGACCTTTTTTGATATCTTTTAGTCTATCAAGGAAGTCGCCTTTTAGTATGAAAAATTTAACCACACCATTTGCGTCAGCTAAAATTTTGCGAGTTACTGGGTCACCGTCTGAAATTTTAAGCTCACTTGCGTATGGGATACGATTTGGAACATTCCAACCCTCTTTTATGATCTCGACGATACTCTCATTCTCTTTTACTTTGTCGCCATTTACATAAGGGATATACATCTTGCCTTCGATCTTACCGCTAACGCCAGCTAGTTCGTTTGGCTTAGCAAGGTCGTTTCTTCTGATAGTGTATTTAACCTCTTCTTTTTTACCTTTGATAACAATATTTACGTCTTCGTGAGCGTATTCGATCTCGATTTTACCATCGATTGTTGATTTTATCTTTGGCTCAACTAATAGCACAGCTGCACTTCTTCTGTTTGCAACGATCTTTTTGCCGTTGTTTTCGTAAGTACTAAGGTTGTAATATCTAATAAAGCCCTCTTTTTGAGCGATGACTTGGCGATCTTGCTGCTCAGTAGAAGCCGTACCACCGATGTGGAATGTTCTTAGCGTTAGCTGAGTACCTGGCTCACCGATTGATTGTGCTGAGATGATACCGACAGCTTCGCCTGGTTTTACAAGTTTGCCCTCACCCAAATTTAATCCGTAGCATTTTGCGCAAACGCCTTTTGGTGCCTTGCACGTGATAGGTGTTCTGATGCTTACTGATTTTATGCCAGCTTCTGTTATTGCCTTAGCTTTCTCTTCATCAAGCAATGTGCCTTCACTAAATAAAATTTCATTTGTTATAGGATCGATCACATCATCTGCTAAAACACGGCCCAATACTCTCTCTTCAAGGCTTTCTATTAGCTCGCCGCTCTCTGTGATATCTGTGATCTCAACGCCCTCGTGCGTTCCGCAGTCGTGCATTGTGACTTTAACGTTTTGAGCAACGTCGATTAGTTTTCTTGTTAGGTAACCAGCGTTGGCAGTTTTTAGCGCGGTATCAGCAAGACCTTTTCTAGCTCCGTGGGTAGAGTTAAAGTACTCCATTATGTTTAGACCTTCGCGGAAGTTTGAAATGATCGGTGTTTCGATGATCGAGCCATCAGGTTTTGCCATAAGACCACGCATACCAGCTAGCTGGCGAATTTGCGCTGCACTACCTCTCGCACCAGAGTCTGCCATCATATAAATTGAGTTAAATCCGCCCTTATCGCTTTGGATAAGCTTCATCATCTCGCTTGCAACGCTGTTGTTTGTATCTGTCCAGATATCGATGATCTTGTTATATCTCTCACTATCTGTTAAAAGACCGGCGCCATATTGCTTTTGAATTTCACGAACTTTTTTCTTAGCTTCATCGATATATTTTTGCTTGCTATCTGGCACGATGATGTCTGCGATAGAGATAGAAATTCCCGCTTTTGTAGCATATCTAAAGCCTAAATTTTTAAGCTTATCAAGGAAGTCAGCCGTTACTTCAAGACCGCCATTTCTATAAACATAATCAACCAAATTTGCAATATCTTTTTTCTTCATGATCTTATTCCACATATTTTCAGGGACAAAATCAGGAAGTATAGCTCTTAATATCAAGCGACCAGCTGTTGTAAAGATGATCTTGTTATCAACCATTGTTTTGATCTTAGCGTGAAGGCCAAGAGTGTTAGCCTCTTCAGCGATCATTACTTCATCAACGCTTGAGAAAATTTTATTTGCACCTTTTTCGTCGTTTCTCTCTAAGCTTAAATAATAAATTCCCAAGACCATATCTTGTGAAGGGACTGTGATAGCCTTACCACTTGCAGGAAGCAAGATATTCATTGAGCTAAGCATCAAAATTTTACACTCAGCGATAGCCTCTTGAGATAGTGGCACGTGTACAGCCATTTGGTCGCCGTCGAAGTCAGCGTTGAACGCCGCACAAACTAATGGGTGAAGCTGGATAGCTTTGCCCTCAACAAGCACCGGGTGAAACGCTTGGATAGAAAGCTTGTGAAGTGTCGGAGCACGGTTTAGCATGACCGGATAGTCTTTAACAACCTCCTCTAAGCACTCCCAAACCTCATTTGTCTTATCTTCTATCATCTTTTTAGCTTGCTTAACAGTTGTCGCATAGCCTTTTTCTTCAAGGCGAGCAAGCAAATGTGGCTTAAATAGCTCTAAAGCCATCTTCTTTGGAAGACCACACTGATCCATCTTTAGCTTTGGACCAACAACGATAACAGAACGTCCAGAGAAATCAACACGCTTACCTAGCAAGTTCTGACGGAAACGGCCTTGCTTGCCTTTAATGATCTCACTTAGTGATTTTAATGGACGCTTATTTGCGCCTTTTACTGCGTTTGCTCTACGGCCATTGTCAAATAGTGCATCAACAGCCTCTTGAAGCATTCTCTTTTCGTTTCTGATAATGATCTCAGGTGCGTCAAGCTCAAGTAGGCGTTTTAGACGGCTATTTCTATTTATTACACGGCGATATAGATCGTTTACATCTGAAACAGCAAATTTGCCGCCATCAAGATTAACGAGCGGTCTAAGATCAGGCGGAAGAACTGGTAAATTTGTTATCATCATCCACTCTGGGCGGTTGCCTGAATTTAAAAAGCTCTCGATAACCTTTAGACGTTTTACAATGGTCTTTTTCTTGGCCTCAGAATTTGTAGCTTCCATCTCTTCTTGTAGCTGATTTAAAATTTGAGTTAGATCAAGCTCAGCCAGCATATCATAGATGACCTCGCCACCCATTCTAGCACTAAAGCCAGTCTCTTCATATCTTGAAGCTAGGCTTTGGTATTGCTCCTCGTTTAAAACGTCATATTTTTCAACTTTTTTAGAATTTTCATTGTCATAATAAGCCTCGCCAGCATTATCAACAATGTATGCCTCATAGTAAAGTACGCGCTCAAGGTCTTTCATCTTAATGCCAAGAAGCGCACCTATACGGCTTGGCAAGAAATTTACATACCATATATGAGCCACTGGGGTTACAAGCTCGATGTGACCCATGCGAGAGCGACGAACCTTAGAAGTTGTTACTTCAACGCCACACTTTTCGCACTTGATACCTTTGTAGCGCATCTTTTTATATTTACCGCAAAGGCACTCGTAGTCGCGGATCGGTCCGAAAATTTTGGCACAAAACAAGCCATCACGCTCAGGTTTTAGCGTGCGGTAGTTGATAGTTTCTGGCTTTTTAACCTCGCCGTAACTCCAAGATTTTATCTTCTCAGGACTTGCTAAACGAAGTTGAAAAGCTTCAAAATCACGAGGTCTATGCTCTTCTTTTATCTCAACTGGTTTTAAATTAGTTAGTTTCATTTGTCTCATCCTCATCATATACTTCCACATCAAGAGCTAATGATTTTAGCTCGTTAGTTAGAACAAAGAACGTCTCAGGGATACCAGTCTCAGGAACGTTTTCACCTCTTGTTAAAGCTTTGTAAGCCAAAAGTCTTCCCTCAACATCGTCTGATTTTACAGTTAGCATCTCTCTTAGTGTATGAGCGGCACCATAAGCCTCAAGTGCCCAAACCTCCATCTCACCAAACCTTTGACCACCAAATAGCGCCTTACCGCCGACAGGTTGTTGTGTAACAAGGCTGTATGGTCCGGTACTTCTTGCGTGAACTTTTTCATCAACCAAGTGGTGAAGTTTTAGCATATACATACAACCAACATTAACGCGTTCTCTTATCTTTGAGCCTGTGCGTCCGTCATATAGCTCAGTTTTGCCGTCGCTATCTATCTTTGCCATCTCAAATAGTTTTGCAAATTCGTCAGCCTTAACGCCTTCAAAAATCGGAGTTGCAAATCTTACGCCATTGCTCCAATCTTTTGCATATTCAAGAAGCTTCTCATCACTCATCTTACCAAGAGCTTTTTTAGCATCCATTAGCTTAGCAACGCTTGCGATCTCTATCATCTTAGCTCTTAGCTCTTTTATCCACTCGCCTTTTTTGGTCTCAAAAATTTCATTGATCTGCTCGCCTAAGCGGTAACCGACAAGACCAAGGTGGCTCTCTAAAATTTGACCGATGTTCATACGGCTTGGAACGCCTAGTGGGTTTAGCACGATATCAACGATCTGACCGCTTGGAAGATACGGCATATCGACTTCTCTTACTATATTTGAAACGATACCTTTGTTACCGTGACGTCCAGCCATCTTATCGCCAACTTTTAGTTTGCGTTTTGTAGCTATATAAACTTTTACAAGTTTTACAACGCCACTTGGTAAAATGTCATCTTTTTCTAAAATTTCTATCTTAGCGTCGTGCTCTTCTTTAAGCTTTTTCTTCTCATTTTGGAAGTAATTTTTTAGCTCGTCATATTTCTTTTGGATATCTTTTGAAAAGCTCTTAACGATAGCATTTAGGGTAAATCTGTTGATATTCTCAAAGTCAGCCTTGTTGATCTTTGAGCCTTTTTTATACTCTTTTTTATTTACCTCTTGATCACTTGCTAGCGAGTTTTTAGAAAGAAGCGCTGTAACTTTTAGCATCTCTTCGCGATCTAGCATAAGCAGTCTATCGTGGTGCTCTTTTTCTAAAAGCGTCTTCTCCTCTTCATAAGCTTTGTTTGTTCTGCTATCTTTTTCGTAACCTTTTTTAGTGAAAATTTTAACATCAACAACCACGCCTTCCATTGAAGCTGAAGCGTATAGTGATTTATTTACAACGTGACCAGCTTTTTCACCAAAGATCGCACGCAAAAGTCTCTCTTCTGGAGTTGGCTTAACTTCACCTTTTGGAGATACTTTACCAACAAGGATCATGCCAGGCTTGATCTCTGTACCAATTTTAACAATACCACTCTCATCAAGGTGCATAAGCTCCTCTTCTTTGACGTTTGGTATATCTTTTGTTATCTCTTCAACGCCATCTTTTAGCTCGCGAGCCTCGATCTCTTTTTCATAGATATGAACGCTTGTAAAGGCATCTTCACGTATCATCTTTTCACTAATAACGATCGCATCCTCGTAGTTATAGCCATTCCAAGGCATAAATGCGATTAGTGCGTTTTTACCGATAGCTAGCTCGCCTTTTTCCATACTTGGACCGTCAGCTATGATTTGATTAGCAACGATCTCATCACCTTTTTTAACGATAGGATGTTGTGAAAATGTCGTATTTTGGTTTGTTCTTAAATTTTTCTCTAAAGAGTAGTGATCGATATATGGACCAGCTTCATCTTCGCCAAGAATAAAGATATTTTTATTATCAACCTTTTCAACCACACCACCACGTCTTGCTTTTACACTCTCCCAAGCATCTCTTGCGATAACGCTCTCCATACCTGTTCCAACGATAGGGGCAGTTGAGCGAAGTAGTGGCACTGCTTGACGCTGCATGTTTGAGCCCATAAGCGCACGGTTAGCGTCATCGTGCTCTAGGAATGGGATAAGCGAAGCTGCAACACCAGCTATCATACCAGAGCAAAGGTCGATCAAGGTAACATCTTCTCTACGAGCAAGCATCATCTCGCCCTCTTTTCTAACCTCGATCAAGTCCTCAACGATATGTCCGTTTTCATCAAGCTTAGTTGATGCTGGAGCGATAACGTTGCCCTCTTCTTGAGTAGCAGTTAGATAGACTATCTCATCGGTCACCTTGCCATCAACGACCTTTTTATAAGGCGCCTCAACAAAGCCAAGGTCATTTACTTTTGCATAAGTTGAAAGAGTGTTTATAAGACCGATATTTTGACCTTCTGGAGTCTCAACCGGACAAATTCTGCCGTAGTGAGTTGGGTGAACGTCACGCACCTCAAATCCAGCACGCTCTTTTACCAAGCCACCCTCTCCAAGTGCTGATAGGCGGCGCTTATGCGTAACCTCACTAAGTGGGTTTGTCTGATCCATAAACTGGCTTAACTGACCGCCTGTGAAAAATTCCATAATTGTCGCTGTGATCATTTTTGGATTGATAAGATCATAAGGCATGATCTCGTCAGTATTGTTGCTAAGACTTGTAAATTTATCACGGATAGCTTTTTGCATCTTGACGAAACCAAGATGAAGCTCGCTAGCAAGTAGCTCACCAATTGATCTTATACGGCGGTTTCCAAGGTGATCACGGTCATCAATGTGACCTTGTCCATTTTTAACTTTTATAAGATATTTTGCAGTTTTGATGATATCTTCGCTAGTTAGCAAAGTAACATACTCTGGCACATCAAGCGAGAGCTTGTGGTTCATCTTCATACGACCAACTTTTGTTAGGTCATATCTTTCAGGGTTAAACAATATATCATTTACAAAGCTTTTTGCAGCCTCTTTAACTACTGGTTCGCCAGGTCTCATAACCTTATAAATTCTAATCGCAGCAAGGTCATTTTCGTCATCAATGCCCTCAGTTTGTTTTAAAACTTTAAGCATATCGTTGTCAGCAATAAATGAATTTATGATAGCATCATCAACACCAGCTGCAGAGTTGTTTATAATATCAATACTTTCATGCTCAGCTAAAATTTTTGCCAGTTTATTCTCATCAAGAGCAGATAGTGTGTCATATAAAATTTCGCCGCTTTCTGTGTTTATCACAGGGTTTGCCAAATACCTACCAATAAGTGCTTCGATCGGATACTCAACAAATTTAACGCCATCTTCGATTAATTTATCAGCTTTTTTCTTTGTTAGGCGCTTGCCAGCTTGATGAAGAACATCGCCCTCTTCATTTTTTATATCATACTCAACTCTTCCAAGATAATCTTCTGGGTTGAAAAGAGTTAAAAATTTATTATTTTTTATCGTTAAATTTTGTATTGGATAAAATAGCTTAATAACGTCTTGCTTTTTATATCCCAATGCCCTAAACAAGATAGTTACAGGCACTTTTCTGCGCTTATTTATCCTAACATATAAAATATCTTTTGTATCATATTCAAAGTGTAACCAAGAGCCACGATCTGGGATTATTTGAGCTGTATAAATAAGTTTATTTGCAACAGTTGCACTCTCTTCTTGTTTAAAGATAACACCAGGACTTCTATGAAGTTGGTTTACAACAACACGCTCAACACCATTTATGATAAATGAAATTCTATCTGTCATCAACGGAATTTCACGTATAAAAATTTCTTGCTCTTTTATATCTTTAACGCCAACTTTATCACCAGTCTTATCATCTTTTTCATGGACGATAAGGCGTATTTTCATTTTTAAATTTACAGAGTATGTAAGACCTCTTTCTATACACTCTCTGATTGTATATTTTGGTTTTCCAATTTCTGAGCTAACATATTCTAAAGTCAAACGATTTTGCGGATCATGTATAGGGAAAATCGACTTAAAAACTTTTTCGATACCGCTTTCTGTTTGATTGTTATCTAGATTTAAAAAATTATCAAAACTCTTTTTTTGTAGTTGTAGTAGGTTCGGAACGTCTATCTCTTTAATGACATTAGAGAAGTCAACCCTAAGACGATTTCCTGAGTATAAGCTATTTAACATTGCATCTACCTCGTGGTAATTTTGAAAGAAAAGTATAGCCTTTTAACAAGGCATCTAAAATTTAAAAAAGAGAGAGCCTCTGCCCTCTCTTGAAATATTAAGCCTAAATAATAAAAAATTATTTAAGTTCAACCTTAGCACCAGCCTCTTCAAGCTCTTTTTTAGCTGCTTCAGCTTCATCTTTGCTAACGCCTTCTTTAAGAACAGATGGAGTTCCCTCAACTGCATCTTTAGCCTCTTTAAGACCAAGACCAGTAAGTGCTCTAACAACCTTAATAACGTTGATTTTCTTATCACCAGAATCAACAAGAACGATGTTAAATTCTGTTTTCTCTTCAGCAGCAGCTGCACCGCCAGCAGCAGCACCAGCACCGCCAGCTACCATTACAGGAGCTGCGCTAACACCAAATTTCTCTTCAAACTCTTTTACAAGTTCGCTAAGTTCAAGTACAGAAAGATTAGATATAAACTCTAATACGTCTTCTTTTGTAATTGCCATTTTTTAATCCTTATTATTTTTTAATTTTAATTAAGCTGATTGTTCTTTTTTCTCTTTAAGCGCATTCAAACCAATTGTAAAATTTTGAATTGGCGCGTTCCAAACTTGCAAAAGCATCGCAATAAGCTCATCACGGCTAGGCATTTTAGATAGAGCTTTAACTTTATCAACGCTTGCAACTTCGCCATCAATATAAGCTGTTTTAATTTTGAAAAGGTCAGCATTAGCCTCTTCAAATTTTGCGGCTACTTTAGTTACTGCCAATTGATCTTCACTCCAAAGATAGATATTTGTATCTTTAAGTTCCATTCCGATTTTATCAGAATTTTTAAGAGCAATATTCGCAAGAGTATTTTTAATAACTTGAACTTTTACATTTTGTTCTTTTGCAGAATTTCTTAAAACTTCAAGTTTTCTAACTGAAAGACTACGATAGTCACAAACTACAATAGCTTCAGCAGTTTTAAATTCACTCTCTAATTTTGCAACAACTTCAGTTTTTTCGTTACGTGTCACTTTTTCTCCTTTCCGACCGGTAATTTCAAGCAGAGCGGGTCGAATCAATTAAGCCCAACGGCCTCGGCTATCTCCAATCTAAGATATAAAATTCTCTAAATTCTTATTTTAAATCCATAACTTCTTGAGTATCAAGAGGTATAGATGGGCTCATTGTTAAAGACAATGAAGCGTTTTTAACATATCTACCTTTTGCAGTAGCTGGTTTATGTTTATTTATTGCTTTTATAAATGTTGAAATATTTTCACTAAGTTGTTCTTTAGTAAAGTTTGCTTTGCCAAGGCCAGCATGGATATTTCCTTGTTTGTCAACACGGAAATTAACTTGACCGCTCTTTGCATTATTTACAGCTTGGGCAACGTCCATTGTAACTGTTCCAGTTTTTGGGTTTGGCATCAAACCTTTTGGTCCTAAAATTCTACCAACTTTGCCTACAAGACCCATTAAATTTGGAGTAGCTATAAGAACATCAAAATTCATTATGCCTTTTTGAATATCTTCAACCAAATCATCCGCACCAACGATATCAGCACCAGCAGCTTTAGCTTCATCAGCTTTAGCGTCTTTTGCAATAACAGCAACTCTTACAACTTTGCCTGTACCAGCTGGTAAAACAACTGAACCACGAACCATTTGATCAGCATGTCTTGGATCAACGTTTAATTTTAACGCGATCTCAACCGTTTCATTAAATTTAGCAGAAGCCAAAGTTTTAACTGTATCGATAGCCTCGCTAAGGTTATAAATTTTATCTTGCTCTACTTTTTTGAGCAATTCTTGAAATCTCTTACTAGTTTTTCCCATAAATTTCTCCGCATATAAATTGCTTCCGTCTTTTGAAAATCAACCTGACGGTAGAGGTTTTAGTCTACTACTTCGACACCCATTGAACGAGCTGAGCCAGCGATAATCTTAGCTGCTTGCTCTTTATCATTTGTATTTAAATCAACAAGTTTTTTCTCAACTATTTCTAAAACTTGAGCTTTTGTTAATTTACCTACTTTATTCTTTAAAGGATTATCTGTTCCTTTTGTTATACCTGCAGCCTTCTTAATAAGGTCTGTAGCAGGTGGTTGTTTTGTGATAAATGTAAAACTTTTATCAGCATAAACAGTAATAACAACTGGGATATTAAATCCAACCATATCTTTTGTTTTTTCATTAAAGGCTTTACAAAATTCCATAATATTAACGCCTTTTTGTCCTAATGCTGGACCAACTGGCGGGCTAGGATTTGCTTTTGTTGCGGCAATTTGTAATTTTATTTCACCTATAACTTTTTTAGCCATTTCTTGCTCCTTAAATTATCTTCTCAACTTGTGAATACAAAATATCAACAGGGGTACTTCTACCAAAGATAGAAACATTGAGTCTAAGCTTGCCATGTATCATATCGTATTCTTCAACAATACCTGTAAAGTTAGCAAAAGGACCTTCTGTTATGCGAACACTTTCACCATCCTCAAAAAAAATTTTAGGTTTTGGTGCCGCTCTTTTTTGAACTTTCTCCAAGATAGTATTTATATCTTTTTCAGTCAATGGTGTAGGCTTTTTAGCCTCACCGATAAAACGTCCAACCTTTGGTAAAGACTGAATCTTATGCCAAAGAGCCGTATCAAGATCTAAACATGCAAAAGCATATCCAGGATAAAGAGTTCTTTCATTAATTTTTTGCTTACCGTTTTTTATCTCTATTACGTCTTCTGTAGGAACTATAACTTCTTTTAGTTGATCTTCAATACCATGATCTCTAACTAAATTTTCAATTCCTCTTTTTACTGCCATTTCGCTACCAGCGTAAGTTTGTATAGCATACCATTTATGTGACATTATTTTTTCCTCATTCTATATAACTTTAGAAAGAACAAAGGACATAATAACATCAACAAGAGCTAAAAAAAGTGAAACAACAGCGACCACGATAAAAACTGCAATAAAAGCATTTCTAATTTGTTCTTTAGTAGGAAAGATAACTTTCATTATTTCCAATTTAGATAGCTTTATATAATTTATAAATTTTTCCATAATCTTAACCTTAATTGTGGCAGGGCAAGAGGGATTCGAACCCCCAACCATTGGATTTGGAATCCAGCGCTCTACCGTTGGAGCTATTGCCCTAATAGCTACTTATTCTTAATTAGCTTTTTAACTTAACTTCTTTATGAACAGTATGTTTTTTTAATCTTGGGCAATATTTTTTGAGCTCAACCTTATCTGTAGTGGTTTTACTGTTTTTTGTAGTAGTATAATTAATATCACCACACTCAGAGCATTTTAAACCGATTTTAATTCTCATATATATTCCTTATAGAAAGCCAAAGGGTTTCCCCTCTGGCATAATTTTATAAATTAACCAAGTATTTTTGAAACAACACCTGAACCAACAGTTCTACCACCTTCACGGATAGCAAAACGAGTACCCTCTTCAAGTGCAACTGGAGCTATAAGTTCAACAGAAATTCTTACGTTATCACCTGGCATAACCATCTCTGTTCCCTCTGGTAAAGTAATAGAACCAGTAACGTCAGTTGTTCTTACATAGAATTGTGGTCTATAGTTATTAAAGAAAGGAGTATGGCGACCGCCCTCTTCTTTTGTTAAAATATAAACCTCGCCCTCAAATTTTGTGTGAGGAGTAATTGACTTAGGTTTGCAAAGAACCATACCACGTTCAACGTCTTCTTTTTTAGTACCACGAAGAAGAACACCAACGTTATCGCCAGCTTCACCTTGGTCCATCTCTTTTCTAAACATCTCAACACCAGTAACTGTTGTTGTTTGTGTAGGCTTAATACCAACGATTTCTATTGTATCACCAACTTTAACAACACCTTTCTCAATTCTACCTGTTACAACTGTACCACGACCTGAGATTGAGAAAACGTCTTCGATTGGCATAAGAAGATCTTTATCTGTAGCACGAACTGGAGTTGGGATATAGCTATCAACTGCATCCATTAGTTCCATAATTTTTGCTGACCATTCGCCATCTTGCCCAGCTTTTGCCTCTTCAAGAGCTTTAAGTGCTGAACCAGAAACTATCGGAGTATCATCACCTGGGAAGTTGTACTCGTTAAGTAGTTCGCGAATTTCCATTTCAACTAGTTCAAGTAGCTCAGCGTCATCAACCATATCAGCTTTGTTCATGAAAACAACGATGTAAGGAACACCAACTTGGCGAGATAGCAAGATGTGCTCTCTAGTTTGTGGCATTGGGCCGTCTGCTGCAGAAACAACTAGAATAGCGCCGTCCATTTGAGCAGCACCTGTAATCATGTTTTTTACATAGTCGGCGTGACCTGGGCAGTCAACGTGAGCATAGTGACGTTTCTCTGTCTCATACTCAATGTGTGAAGTAGCAATTGTAATACCACGCTCTTTCTCTTCTGGAGCATTATCAATATTATCATAATCTTTTAGCTCAGCAAGACCTTTGCGTGAAAGAACAGCAGATATTGCAGCTGTTAAAGTAGTTTTACCATGGTCAACGTGACCGATAGTGCCTATGTTTACGTGTGGCTTGTTGCGTGAAAATTTTTCTTTAGCCATCTTTTCCTCCGTTATGATATGTGTCTTTATCTAATTCAAATTCGTATAGTAATATAAAATCATATAAACCAGTGGAGCTCATAGCGGGACTTGAACCCACGACCTCTTCCTTACCAAGGAAGTGCTCTACCTCTGAGCCATATGAGCGAAAAACGCTTGGCTGAGATGATTTTAATTAACATACAAACAACTAAAAATTCATGAAAATAAAAATGGAATAACTGTGTTTAGTAAAATCTAGATACAGCTCCCAGTCTATTTTCCCAAATTTTGGAGCGGGAAACGGGGCTCGAACCCGCGACCCTCAGCTTGGAAGGCTGATGCTCTAGCCAACTGAGCTACTCCCGCATAACAATGGTGGTGAGACGTGGATTCGAACCACGGAAGACATAGTCAGCAGATTTACAGTCTGCCCTCGTTGGCCGCTTGAGTATCTCACCTTAAACATTAATAAGTTATTTTGGTATTTTCTGGTCAAACACTGTTACAAAATGGAGCTGGTGAACGGACTTGAACCGCCGACCCACTGCTTACAAGGCAGTAGCTCTACCAACTGAGCTACACCAGCACCTGTTTTGTGAAGTGGCAATTATAGCCCAAAATAAAATAAAAGTCAAGGAGATTTTGAAAATATTTTATCTAGTTTTTTTGCAATCAAAAATTTATAAAATTTATAAAAAATTTAAAAACAACCCACTAATCTGAGCCAATTTTTCCAAAAATCAAAGATAAATTTTACATATATAAAATTTCATATTTTCATAGTTTTATTTTTTTTAAAAGCTAAAATTTCTATAATTACGAAAATTTATAAAGGATTTAATATGCAATTTCTACCTTGGGCAGTAATACTACTGCTAATTTACGTGATCTACTTCTTAATGATACGCTATGAAAAAAAGATAGCGACGCTAAGTAAGATGATCGAGCAAAACAGTGATGGCATCAAAGAAAATAGAGACCTTATAGGTCAAAACAGATCACTAATCGAGAAAAATAAACACAACATTGAGAAAAATACTAAAGATATTACAACAAATGTTGAAAAAATAGACATCGACTTGGAAGATTAATTCTTCCAAAATTTCTCTTCTTTTTCCTTCTTTATCAAATTTTCGTAAGTTTGCATCCTTATATTTACGGGCTCTAAATTTATGCCATCTTTTTTTATCTTAAAATATTTTCCATCCATCAAGCAATACTCTGGCACAAGGTCATAACGCTTTGAAAGTGGCAAAACTCTAAAGCTTAAATTATCCAGTATTAAAGGCTCTTTGTGTAAATTTTCCCAAACAGCTAGCACCATATGATATTTTTTTGTATTTTTTTCCTGAACAACTAGAAGGCATTTTTGGTTATCCACGCCAAGATCTTTTAGGCTATCGCGCTTTGATATAGCGTACTCTTCGCAGTCTCCTCCACCTCGCCTTAAAAACTCGCCCCTGGTGCTCCACACATCGACATTTGTGTTGTAAAAGTCATCATATCTTGGCATTAAAGAATTTAAGTATGAATTTATAAGTTCTAGCTTTCTTATAAAGCTTTCGTGTTCTATTTTTTTCATAAAATTTGCATAGTGATTTAAGATATTTTTGCAAATTTGATTTTTACATTGAGATATATTTTTTGGAGAAATTTCAAAATTATTTGCAAAAAGAGAAGAGACAAAAAACAAAAGAAGCAAAATTTTACGCATGTAGTTGCTTCATCAAAAGCACAAGACCTATTCTATCTTTCACATTTAGCTTGCTGTAAATCGACGTAGTATGCGCCTTTACTGTCCTTAAAGTAATGCCTGTTTGCTCTGAAATTTCATTATTTGTTAGACCTTGGTAGATTAAATTTGCGATCTCTTTTTCGCGTGAGCTAAGCTCGCTTAGATCAGACTTTTTCTCCGAAGTTTCACTTTCATTATTTATATATGAGCCAGTTAGCTCTCCGATCATCGCTTGGATAAATTCTGGATAAAGCCAAACTTTGCCATTTAAAATCGTCTCAAAGGCATCTTCAAAGTGCGTTTTTCTCATGTGTGAGTTTGCGTATCCTTTGACGCCAAGAGCTAGCAGATGTTTGCCTTCACTAAATTTTGGTTCGTTTGCAAGGATTAGACATTTTATATTTGGAAAACTTTCATGAATGGTTTTAATATTTTCATCAAGGCTATCTTTAAAAGCGTTTGTATCGATACCGACGATATCAACCTCGTCGTTTAAATTTGCAAAAAAATCCTTTTTATTGTGTGTAAATTTCACATCGTCATCTGAAAAATACCCTCGCCAAAGATTATTAAGCGAACCATTTTGAGTAAAAAAAATCACATTCATAACCATATTTCCTTATATCACATATAGGTTTGCTCGTAAATTTTTAACTCATTTACGAAAACGATCACGTGGCGCTCCTTGCCACTATTTGCCTCAAATTTATAGCTAAAAGTAGATAAGAATTTCTCAACCACTTCCCTACTCTCTTTTAAAAAGATACTCATCTCAAAACAACCATTTGATATGGCGTATCTATATGGCACACTAAGAGATAGTAAATTTAGATCAAAGTCCAAGCTATCACTATTTTCATCGTAGCCGCTAATTGATATCTTGATGCTGTCTACTAGCTCATCTTCTATCTTTAGTCCAGCTAAGCTGATATACTCTTCTCTTTTTAAATTCATCATTTCATCAAAGCTTTTTTCACAGTCTTTAAAGAGAAATTTAATAACCCCTCTTCCTATTAGATCGCATATTTTGCCATCATTTACAATGACAAATTCATCAGCCAGCTTTGCTCTTGAAATTTGATATTCGTTAAAATTTCGCTCAAAACTAGCTGACTTTTGCATTATCGCTCCGTTAAAGCGTTTTGTTTTGCTTTTAAGATAGGTTTTAGCAGATAGTCAAGTATCGTTTTTTTACCGGTGATAATATCAGCTGAAACTATCATACCTACCTTGATCCTAAGCGGCTTCTCTTCGCTACCAAGATAGTTTTTCTCAGTTTCTATCCTAACTAGATAGTAGCTCTCGCCTGTTTTTTCATTTGTCTCGGTATCGGCACTGATCTGCGTTACCTTGCCTTTTAGACCACCATAAATACTAAAATCATAAGCCGTAAATTTAACCATCGTATCAAGTCCAGGTCTTAAGAACGCAACATCAGCTGGCTTAACCTTTACCTCAGCAATGAGTTTATCTTCTAGCGGGACGATCTCTGCGATATTTTCACCAGGCTTGATAACGCCTGAGACAGTATGCACCATCATCTTACTAACGATACCATTTACCGGGGATCTTACATAAGTTCTCTCTACCCTGTCGCTTAGGCTGATTTGCGACTCATTTATCCTTGCGATCTCAGCAGAAACCTCGTTTAGCTCTTTTTTTGCATTGTTTTTAAATGCCAGCTTTGTCTCTTCTATCTTGTTTTTTGCCTCTTTTATGGTTGATTCGACCCTTGGTACGGCAAGCACAGATGCATCAAGCTCGCCCTTTAGGTCATTTACACGTCTTTGAAGCTGGATATACTCGACCTCACTAACAAGACCTTTTTTAAAGATAGGCTCCATGATCGCTTTTTCTTTTAAAACAAGGTTGTAGCTATTTTGAGTTTGAGAAATTTTATTTCTAAGCTCATTTAGCTCACTTTGGCGTTGATGGATCTGCTCTGTTAGAATTCCTATTTGCTCATTTAGGTGATCCATGTTTGAGTTATGCAAGCTTATTTCGTATCTTACAGCCTTGCTATTATTCGCATCTCTTGTTTCGTTGTAATCAAATTCTTTATCATTAGCTTCAGCATCAAGCCTCATAAATTTAGCCTGAAGCTCATCAAGTCTTAGCTTTGACTCGCCATAGCTACTTGTAAAGTTTTTATTATCAAGTCTGATGAGGATCTGATCTTTTTTAACCTCATCACCCTCTTTTACAAAAATTTGATCTACGATACCACCCTCAAGGTTTTGTATCGCTTGGTTTTTGCCTGATGGGATGATCTTGCCGCTACCTCTTGTTATCTCATCTATCTGAGCCCACGAAGCCCACAGAAGAAGCCAAAATACAGTTATGCTAACTGCATAAAGTATCTTTTTAGAAGTTGATGGAGCCTTTGCCAAAACCGCTTCTGAGAGACTTGACATAAATTTCAAGTCATAAGCATCGTAGTTTTTTGCTTGGATGTTTGACTTGATGCCATCTACGCTATTTAAAATTTGATCTCCGGCACTCTCTTGCTCTTTTATGTCGCTTTTTTGAACTGGCTTTTCGTCTGGCTTT